>NZ_JBXKJL010000397.1:0-27385 GCF_056994735.1 Geomonas sp. | reverse complement strand
CCCCGTTGGTGCAGAAACTTTTATTTTGAAAACTTCCGACAGCAAAGAAAAACCAGTCTAAGCATTGGGGTAAGAGATGAAATCAAAAGATGAAGTAGTGGTCGAGGACATCATAGCTGAAGGAGTCTGGAGAACCCCTGACCCCAACGGGGAGCGACAAAGTTCATATATCGCCATAGGCCGACCAGCTGAGGATAAGACCCAACAGTATGAAGAGTGGCGTTGCCCGATATACATAGAGCACTTCACAGAAGATGTGGTTGATGTTCGAGGCACAGGGCCGCTCGACGCACTCCTAAACGCGACAACTTTACTGCGTCAATTTCTGGATATGCACCATTTCATCGAGCCGGTGAAAAAGATCCATGAAGAACGCGGTGAGGAGTAGGCTTACTAAGTCTCAAGAAGTCGGCGAAAAGCCTGTGAAAGCCAATTAAGCCGAGGTAAGTGTAGGTTGTCGGAGATTGGTGAGGGGCCGGCGCGCAGGAGACAGGGCTCCACTCTTAACACGAAGGTAGCGGGCAGGGGCAGTGAGCGCCAATAACGAGTTGAACAGAAGGGATAACATGATAAGCACTGCGGAATTTAAGAATCTCGTCAGCCCGCTGTTGGGCATGATAATCTCTCTGCCATGGTGTGGATATGGTTCTGCTGTTTTTCTCGAATTGGGTGAGCTTCAGCCTTTGAGCCACCCTCGGCAACGGCACCAAGATGGCGAAGCTTGTATTTCCCTAGAGTGGGACTGGCGAATAGAAAGCGAGAAACAGATTATTTGCGGAAGTTCAAATAGCAGTCCAGAGATCGAAAAAGCTATTGGGAATCTCCGTAACCAGAAAGTCGAGGCCATAACATTAGACGGTAGAATACCGGAACTGATTATTGACTTATCAGGGGGGTATATACTCCGGTCAATGGCAATGACGTCTGGCTACCCACAATGGAGCGTAAGGCTACCCGATAAGACATATTTATTAGCCGACGAAGGTATCCTTATTAGAGACGAGGGTACAAGGGGACCATCTGAAGTTGATCCCGAGGAAGACAAAGCCATCGAACACGCTGATAAGACCGCGACACGATGGGGTACACCGGTATCAGAACCTTGTGGCGGATATTGCCAGGACTGCATTTACTTCATACGAATTGATGGTCATTTTGCCCTACTCGAATACGGTGTATGTACTTCAAAAGATAGTCCCTTGGACGGACGAGCAGTTCATTTGAAGAGTGGCTGTCAGGCATTCACGGCAGAATAAGTCAGAAAGGTGATGTTCAACCACGGCGCAGACACTGACGCGGCAAAGAATCGCCGCGCAGGTCACGCCGAGAGCCGTTGGCCGAAAAAATGGAAATGGAAAATGGACAAGCATGTACGTTCCCACCTAGCCATAGCTCTTATTGCTGTGGTTGTTCTGCTATTTGCTGGTTTAGGAATTCAACTTCTTGAAAACAGCCTAGATTCGATTTGTGATTCAACAGAAGGAGGGTGCTCAGCAGCGGAGGTATTAGAGCAAACGAAATTAAAACGGATATTAACGTCGCAATATCGCATTGATGTCCGACGCGTGGTACCTCCTCAGTTCACTGGCTATTTTGGATATGACTATATCCGCTACGTCGTTCCTATTGCTGAGGTTGACGGCGAGATAAGTAACTTACGCAAGGATCTGGGCGGGTTTACCACGGCATCATATGAATGGTACCCATCATACCGAGTTCCCAAATGGTGGCCAGAACCAAGAGAAGTCGAGGTGTTGAACGGCAACGGCATTAGAATTTGGGTAAATAAACGTAATGGCACTTTTTACGTCTATTACGAGTGGGGCCATTAAAGGCCAACCAAGAGATGCACCTGACCAAGAAGCCATCAGGTGATCTCCCGGTGCGTTATGTCAGAAAACCCGAGTATATAGAGTCTGATTGTTCTGATGGCCTGAGGTAAGTATGACAAGAAGCCAGCATCTTCGACGTGTAGCGATTCTCTGCTGTCACTGTCTTCGTAACTTAGCATTCTACAAAGCAGGATTGCACAATGGAAAATCAAAATTAAAAGGCCAGTTTTGGCTGAACACAAATGGCAACTTCCTTGACATCGCTGTCCTTGAGTGGTGCAAGCTGTTCGCTGACCCCCGCGGAAAGCATTTTTGGCGTAAAGCTATCTCAGATGATGTGACTTTTCAGGAAGGCTTATTGGCGGAACTCGGGCTAACGGAGACGGAGTTTGAAGACTATGTAAATCAGATGCGGACCTACCGTGACAAATTTATCGCCCATCTCGATTCCGAAGAAGTAATGCACATCCCTCTCATTCAAGCCGCAGTGAACAGCACTGTATACTTGTATGATTACCTTTTGGAGAATGAAGAGACTGGCGGTTGTTTCGCTGACGCTCAAAAAGGCGGTTTGAAGTTCTATGAAAAGTTTCTCGAAGAGGGAACGGCTGTGTACGAGAAGAACAGGACATAACCAAGTCAGTGGAGTGGTGAACCCCGCTCACCGCCCACGACGTTGATTTACTGCAGCAAGTCAACCAAATCAACAATGTCCCCCGTCCCCTCCCCGGGCACGGAGGGGTAAGTCGGGGGGAGGGCCTTAGATCTTGTCCCTGACGCTCTTGATCTTGTCCTCCATGGTCTGCACACGGTCGGTCCGCGTGCAGACACCCCCCACTCCAAGCGGGACCACACAAAGGTCTACCGGGACTTTCATCTTTCGATCTCCTTTCAGGTTGTGCGATCAGCAGAAACTATACTTGATGGGCCGCGGTTCAATCATAAAAGCCTCCTCTCGATGTCACGAACCCCCGCGGCGCCTGCAATTGTGACCTCGAAAACATCTCTACTTTTCCTCTCAAGAATTCCTCCCCCTGGCCGAATAGACCGTTATCCATGGAAGAACTCCTAATGAGCCTTCGTCGGAGCGCAAACTAACCTCCGGCCCTGGACAGTAGCCAAGTGGCGAAGCCGGCCCGCAGTTGCCGATGTGATGGCGATCGTGGGCCGTGGCGCGACTGATGGTCGAAGTGGAGGCGATGGTTCAGCACATGAGGGGTACCGTCAAGATGGAATATGACTTCTCGCGTTTTTACCGGACGAGGGTTAAGAAATCAGTGGATGAGGACCGCTATCACATCGCCAAGGCATTCGACGATCTGATCAGGCGCCACACCGGTGTAAAGCTGAGGCTGGTGAATTACTACAAGGGATTGCCCATCAACTACCCGGCCTCGCTGGTGGAGATCGCCAGCGGGACGCTGGAGCTGGACGTGCACCAGCAGCAGGCGGTGGCTCTTAGCGACTCCCGCTATACCTTCATCAAGTGCGACCATTTCGACACCTCGATCCTGGCCGAGGTCCTGAGTGTGGATGTCCGCAGGAGGGCCGCTTCCCTGCGAAACTTCGTCTTCGTCGACATCATGGCCGAGCAGCGGACCGCGGTCCGGCTCGAGCTCGATCCTCCGGTCAAGGGGGAGGTCAGGGTAGGGACCGAACTCTGCACCGGTGAGGTCCTCGATGTCTCGCTGGGGGGCTTCTCGATGAGCATCCGGGAACAGTGGTTCCCCGACGGTGCCGAGGTCAGGCTTAGCATCCTGGTGCCCGATGCGCAGCCGGTGGAGCTGGATGCGAAGCATCTCGGCACCTTCAAAGAGTGCGACTATGATATCTGCCGCTTTTCGGTCAAGGCCGATCCGCGGTGCGAGGCGGTGATCTCGCGCTTCATGTTGCAGCGCCAGGTGGAGATCATCCGGGAGCTGAAGGAAAGGAGCAGCTGAGGCCTTTCCCCGCACCCCTCATGCCTCCCCGGCCTCAAGCCCTCGCTCCCCCCTTCCAGCGCGCATCTCCTGCCGTATTCCCCTCCCTGGACCTCCCCCTGCGGGAGAGGATAAGTCGTCTCGGTACCATCGGTCAGACCACCTTGCCTTCCTTGATGTACTCGCGCATGATGGCGGCCTCGAGCCGGTTGCGGTCGAGTAGGAGGGAGTTGTCGGCCAGTGCCTCGACGGCGCAGTAGTGAGTGACGTTGATGATTCCCGCGCCGGAAATCTCGTAGCGCCCGGCGATTTCCTTCCAATCGATGTCCCCGGCAATCTTTATCTGTGGCGGGAAGGCCTTGCGCCAGATCTCGCAGCGCTCCTCCGGACGAGGCATCGGGAAGTGGATGATGCTTTGGAACCGTCTGGCGAAGGCGTCGTCGATGTTGCCGCGCTGATTCGTGGCCAATATCACCAGCCCGCTGTGCCCCTCGATACGCTGCAACAGATATGCGATCTCCTGGTTGGCGTATTTGTCGTGGGCGTCACGGATATCGGTCCTCTTGCCGAAGAGCGCGTCCGCTTCGTCGAAGAAGAGGATCCAGTTCTTGTTCTCTGCCTTGTCGAAGAGCCTCGACAGGTTCTTCTCCGTCTCCCCGATGTACTTCGACACCACCCGTGACAGATCGATCCTGAAAACGTCCTTCCCCGTGTACTTTCCGAGGAGGCTCGCGGTAAGCGTTTTCCCGGTTCCGGGAGGGCCGTAGAAGAGCGCGCGGTAGCCGGGCTTTATCTTCTTTTTCATACCCCATTGGTGCAGCAGGGTGTCGCTGTGTATGACCCAGTTCTCCAGTTCACGGATCTTCAAGCGGGTGTCGGGATGCAGCACCAGGTCGTCCCATTCCATCCCGGTCTCGATCACTTCCGCGGGGAATTCGCTGCCGAACCGGGGCCTGCTGACGCTCCCGGTGGTGAGATGTTCCACCACTTCCGGCTCAATGATCAACTGTCCGCTCATCGGCGGCTCCCCCTCGGGCACGGGGTTTAGCCAGAGGAGATGTTTCCTGGAGAACCAGTGCCCGCTGCCGAACATGCGCTGAACCTCCAGTCGTTTATCGAGGTGGTCGCCGGCGATGATGAACTGTGCAGTTTCTCCGGTAGGCAGGATGCCGCGGTGATTTACGGCTTTGACGCCGCCGAATTCGGGGAACTCGCCGCCTTCCGGCAGATAGCCGGCTATGGTTCTGCTCAAGAGCTCCGGCTTGAGGTGGGGGGTCAGGGCGAGCATCAATACCACGAACTCTTCCTGCGTGGGGCGATGGGTGGCGAAGAATTTCGACAGGGACGATTGGCGGGTCTGGCAACGGAAGCGGTCGATCTCGACGCCATCGGCATTCCTGAAGTAGATGTTGAGGCAAGATGTGAGTACGCTGTGCAGCCAGTCGGCGGCAGCTTCAAGATCGGCGGCATTGTGTTCGACCATGGAGACTCCAATCTCTCGTAGGAACCACGGGGGTTCCAGAACTCAATCTACGCCAGCAGGGTTGTATGCCTCGTCTGCCTCGTCGGCTCGCTTGGTGAAGTTTGTGTAGCCTTCATGCCTTGCGCACTCGCCCTCGACTCTCTTTATCGAACCGTGATGCTTCGCTGGTATCGTAAGCCGCGCCTGGAATACCGTCAGGTCCTGGCCTGAAAGTGTCGCCATCGCCACCTCGAAGCTTCCCGGCGGCAGGACCTTGCGCACAGCGTCGAGATAGGCGGCTCTATCCTCTTCGTCTGCAAAGTCTGCTACGACCAGGTACGGCAGTTCTGTCTGTGCCGGAGGAGGCTTGTATTCTCCGATCCGCGGGTCAGCCAGAAACAAGGACTCGTGCTTCAGGAGGAGCTCCTTGGGCGAGACCTTCGCGATCTCTATCTCGACGGTCCATGCCTTGCGCCATTTATCTTTCTCGGAACCGGTATCTTCCGGCGGGGTGGCATAATCGGTAAGGCACCCCTTGATCTGCCAGCGGAGAATCTCTCCCTTCAGGTTCAGACGCTCGAGGAGACATTGAGCGAGCACGACGGAGTCCACGGGAACCAGGGACACCGTCAGCTCGGTCAGGAAACAGCCGAGCGTGGCACTCCGTTCGCTCTCCCGGTTCAGAACCGGCTGCCACATGACGAAAATCTCTTCCACGATCATTTCTCCCCGGGCCCCTTGAAGGTGCTCTCGACGATTTCGGTGTATCCTTCCTGACTCGCCGAGGGAGCCGACCTGTTTGACTGGAAGTCGAGAATGGGCGCGTCGTCTTCTTTCCCTTTAAAGGTGACCCACGCTCTTCGTCCGGGCTGGTCAATCCGCTTTCCTTCCGTGTTCCAGTGGTCCCTCACGCTTATGGGGTGTTCCACCGTTGGATGTGTGGGAGACTTTTTGGGTACAATCCGGGCCGGCTGGCTCGGGTCGCCAATCCAGTAGTCGCCAGCGGGGTCCTTTACATAGTCGCCGTTTTCCAGGCGGTAACTGCGCGCGGCCACTTTCTCATCTCTCTTCCTGTCCAGCGTGGTGCCGTAACCTTGTCCTAACAGGTAGAAGCTGGTTCTGACCTTAAAGCTCCCCCTGTATTGCTCCCTCAGTTTTCTCCTGTTATCCGCGGGATCGATAAAGACATACTTCGACTCCCCCGGGGGATAGGTCTTCGTTTTCCAGCGAGGGTTTATCACGGCTACCACATCGAAGGCGCCGTGGGGCAGATCCTCGATGAAGAGATCGGTCAGCTTGAACTTGATCTTGATCCGCGCCAGGTGTTTCTTGACCGCCTCCCGATCGGGCGCCATGCCGACCGAGACCTCGAGTTCGGCGGCGGCCAGATGCACGTCCTTCATCTGCTGCTCCGCCGTCCGCTCATCCGGCCTGGCCGCCCCGTTGACCGGCTTGTCCTTCGCCTTGACTTCGACGCCCTTGCTGACCCTTACCCCCGCTTTCGCCCGGACAACCCAGTTCTCACCCTTCACCTGGATATCGAAACCCAACCCGCTCACTGCGGTCTTGATTTTGCCGAGTTCCAGGTCCAACTCGCCGCGGCTGAGCGGCCCTTTTTCCTTGAGTGCCGACAGCGGCTTGGAGGCATTCTGCAGGATCTTGGCGTTTTCCTTTTCCCTGGGAGAATTCGGGTCCGGAGCCGCCGATTTGCCGGCCTTGGGCGGCGCCCCCTTCTTCGCAAGCTCTTTCTTTTCCCCTTTCTTCGGTTCCGGTTTTTTCGGCGGGACCTCCGGTTTTTGAATGGTCCCGTCGTCTTTGAAGCTCCCTTGCCCCTCTTTTCCTTTCCCGGATTTATCCGGCAGATCGTTGTCCACCATCTTGGACATGAACTTGGAGGGGTCGAATTCAGGTTTCTTCAGCTCGATTTCCGGCACCTTGCCCGAGCCGAGCTGGTATTCCTTCATCACCGCGCTCAGCCCGATCGGGTCGCCGAGGGGCCATTCCTTCTTGAAAAGCGGCCACGTCCACCGGTCGTCGGAAAGGGGCGACCACCACGGCGTCTCCAGGGCGATGAAGAAGTCTCCGCCCAGGCCGAACATCGGCTGCGCCACCAGGTCCAGGGTGCCGCTGATGTAGAAGATTCCAGGATCACGATAGCCGATGGTGGGACGCGCATCGGCATAGGCCTTGACCCCGATGTCCGCGTTGACGCCTATGCCGAACTTGATGTCGTGGTGCATTATTTCGATCCCGGCGCCGCCTTCGGCACGGAATCTCAACCCGGAGTAGCCGGAGATGTTGATCGACCCGGAGATCTGGATCATCTTTTGGACTTCCGGATCGGTGGAATAGGTCCCGAGGATCTCGATGTTGTAGATCTTCGCCGGGCCGAGAGTCGCCAGGGCGTGGAGGCTCAGGCTGCCGAATATATTGATGTCGCCGACCACCGGCAGGCCGTAGTAGGCCTTCGCCTCGAAGCTGATCAGTTCCTTGTCCCACTCCCTCGGCGTTTTCATCAGGGGGACTTCGGCGGGTGGGGCGATCCTGCCGATGACGGTGACGTTGCCGGTGCTGTCGACAACCACGAAGACCGTGCCGGCAAACCAGTCGGTCAGGTGGAAGGACAAGAGCCCCGCGGCGGCGAGTCCGCGTTTTTTCTTGCCAGCCTTGGGCGGTGGTACCGGTGCGGGGGGAGGGGCATCCTGCACCTTCTCCTTCCCTCCCGCCGCTTTGATGGCATCCTTGGTGAAGTTGTTGGCCGTCTCCAGGTCCGTCGAAACGAAGTTGATCTCCCCCGACAACCGGTCGGCGTCGTAATGGGCCTTGCCGGCGAGGTCGACCGTCCCATCGGGGTTGTACTTCATGAGCGCGGAGCCGTTGAAGGACTTGTATGCGATCGCTAGAGAGAGTTCACCCGCCAGCTTGTCCTTGGTGTTGTCGAGCTTGAACTGCCCCTTTGCCATCCCTTTGATGTTGATGTCGGCAGCCGCTTCGATCTTCGGTTTTTCCGCATCCTCCACGGAGAAACTGAAGACCGCGTCGACATAGCCGCCCACCTCGACCTTTAGGTTGGTGACGCCAAGGGTCAGCTTGCCGGACTCGAACTTGTTCACCGGTCTGGGCAGGTTCTCCACCTTCAGACCCAGACCTCCCAGGATGGCCGCGTTCTTCTGCAGGCTTTGCAGCCAGTCGTTGGTATTTCCGCCGCCCGGCTTCAAGGAGGCGTAACCGCCCTTTATCTCGCTGTTGACCAGCGTGAAGTTGATGTACACACCTCCGATCAGTTCGGCCCACGGAGCGGTTACGGGCATCGAGCCTCTGCCGATCGAATGGTAATTCTTCCTCTTGTCCGCCCTGACCTTGATCCGCCCTTCGCCGGTCACTCCTTTCACTTTGACCCGCACTGCCAGACCCTTGTGGCTTTGCGCCAGGATTTCCTCGCTGACTTTCCCTGAAGGGCTGAAGACACCTGTTGACAGGTCCACGACTTCCGAACTGGTGGCCTCCTCTTTAGGGGCAGCAGGAGGCTTGGTTGCCTTCTGGACGGCGGCGTCGCGTTTCTCCGAGGGAGGTCCCGTCTCTCGCTGGACGGCGTCTTCCCGTCTGTCGGGAGAGGAGGCTGGCCGGCGCTGGACGGCGTGCCCCTGCTGGATGGTATGGGTCAGTTCGTGCGCCAGAAGCTGCTTTCCGTCACCGGTGTCCGGCTGGAATCGGTCGCGGGAGAAGAAGACGTGGTTCTGGTAGGTGAAGGCCCGGGCACTGAGCTGGTCGTTCAGGGCCGCGGATTCGGGGTCCTTATGGATCCGGACGTTGCTGAAATCGGCGCCGAAGCGGGGCTCCATGTAGCTGCGGACGTCGCTCGATAGCGGCTCCCCGCCCGAGGCCCGGTCCTTTATGGCCGACTGCACGTTGGGACTGACGGAGGGCGTGGCACCCCCGGCGCCCCCGCTTTCCTTGCGCTGGAACTCACCGAGACGGCTTCTGGGCTTGAGGCGTCTCTCGTCTTCCTCTTGCCTGGCTTTCGTTTCCGGCGTCGCCGGCGGCACCCTCACCTCGGCCTGGCGCTGGACCCTTTCCTCCTCCGTCGCCGGTGCCGGCGGCTTTTCGCCCTCCGCCTTCTGCAACTTGTCCTGGGGCTGCCGCTGTACTTTTTCTTCCTTCGGCGGTTGCCCCGGAGCCAGCCGCATCACCCGCTCCGACATCTTCTCCGCTTCCTGCTCGAAGTGGTCGCCTGGCTGGTTCACCGTCATCTTCATCTGCACGGCCGGGGCGGCTCCCCCGCGCGCTGCGAAAAAATCCCCCTCGCCCCTTCTGGAGAAGAAAGGGCGCCCCGCCTCGTGGGTTGCAGTCGGCGAGCTGGTGGTCGACGATTTTTCCGCGCCGGTCTTCATCGCTACCTCGGATCCCGCTCTCTACCTCCACTCCACCCACAGCATCCTTTCCATCCACGGCAGCTTGATCATCGAAAGGCCCCACGGCAGCTGGTCTAAAAGGATATCGCAAGTCTGCGGTTCGACCTGCAACAACCAATCGCCATCGCGAAGCGAGAGTTTCCCGGGGCGCAGCAGGAAGCTTCCCCGCAAGCCGTCGGGTGAGGTGCTCCTCAGAGCTTCCCAGTGCCCGATCACGGCGCGGAGCAGGGCGTCTGCCTCTTCCTTCTCGAAAGCCGTGAGTGCGGCGTCCGCCTCAACGGGTGCGTCCGGGGGAATATCGCAGAGGATCTTGAGCAGGGTTACCTCGTATTCCGGTGCGATGCTTTGGCCGGTGGCGACGAGGTGCAGCAGGCACAGGGCGCGTCCAGGTTGCAGGAGATTATCCCCGGCAGCGACCTCGACGGCCCGGAAGAATGCGGGCAGGAAAGGGTGTAACAAGACGGAGCCGGCATTGTCGACGTAGATGCCGTCGCCGGCTTCCGGATGGTTATCGGGGGCAGCGCGCCGTGAGGCGCCGTTGGACGGCTCGCCTCCCTCGTCCTCCTCACCTTGCCGGGTACTGGTGATAACCGGCGTCGGCTCGATTGCCTCGGGCCAGCGCCGCTGAAGCTCCCCCGCCAGGACGGCATCTCCCAGGGGCGTTCCGGGCAGTGCGCGCAAGGCATCGCCGAGAAGAAGATCTTCCGAGACCCTCTCTCCCGCGGCAAGCCGGGCGCATGCGACCTCCACCAGGGTTCTCTCCAGATCCGTCAGTACGCCGGACGGAAAGGGCAGGGGCGTGAGCGCCTGGAGCATTTTCTCCATGGCATCCCCGGTCGGGGGGGACAGCAGAGCCAGCATCATTTTGAGGAAACGAGGCGAGAATTGGCGAACCAGCCTGGCTCGCGCAGTTGAGGAGGCAAGGGCCTCCAGCATCCGATCGGTGATGTGAAACTTCCCCTCCGGGCTGGCGCCGTTCTGCCACGACTGGAGGACGACTTCTTCAAGGCTCCTTCCCGCCGGGAGACGGAAGGACCAAGGCAGGATTCCGGTAACGAGGAAGTGCACGAAAGCTTCATCGATGACCTGCCGTGGTGACTTTTCCCCAACCTGCGCAGGGGGCGAGGTTACAGGGCGGAGCCGTTCCCGAAGGGACTTCTCAAGCGCCTGCGCTACCGATTCCGCCAGCCTGCTATCCAGGGCTTCCAGCGAGAGAATGCCGGCGTCCACCTCCAGGCGCTCTATCGACAGATGCCTGTCCGGCGGGGCGAAACGGTCCAGGACCTCCTCGATCGCCGGGGTCATCCAGTTCCGGCATAGCACGGGCAGGCTCCGCTGCAGGGCCAGCCCGTCCCCCTCCGTCCCTTCCAGCTCGACATGGAGGTATTGCTGCCGAACGATGTGGGTCATCCGAGCTGGACTTCGGCCCGCCCGAAGCACCCATCCCTGGTTATCGCGGTGAGCCTTGCGGTCCCGGTCGCCTTTCGCACCGCGGCGGTCACCTCTTTCCCCTCGTAGAACGGCTCCGATGGATTCGCCTGGTTCAGATCCCAGACCCACGCGGTCACCGTCACTTCTGACGGATTTTCGACGTCGCCTGAGAGGAGGAGGGTATTGCCCTCCCTGATGGACTTCGCAACCGGCTTGGGCGCACTGCCCGTGCAGAGGCTGGTGAAGTCGGTATGCGTGCAGAGGTTGCGCTGGGCGCACTCGAAGGCGGGCACGCGCGTCTCCTTGTCGTTCAGCCGGCGGTTGATCACGATCATGCCGTTGAAGGCGGGGTCGTTGGTATAGCGCACGGTAAGGCTGTAGGCGGGATTGGGCTCGGCGAAGGTGCAGTTGAATTCGAGGGTGAAGGTCTCGCAGGCGAAATGCTCGATGAAAAACACCCCGAACGGGAAGGGGGCCGCAGGGTCCGCCGGAGTCAGCACCAGCCGGTCCTTGCCCGCCTCTCCCAGGGTCGCCACCAAGGCGGTATTGATGGCGTCGTTGAGCTTTTTGATACTGCTGCCGACCGTATTGTCGAATGATGAATTCAGCGCAGCCACCGGGAACTGCACCAGCTTCGCGGCATCGGGGAGCGGAATGTCCTGGCCGTTGAAGCGCAAGGTGACCGCGGAGTCCTGCTTGTAGGACTTGTAGCCGACACCGTCCGGCGGTTGGAGCCACAACCGGTAGGCGCAGCGCTGTGACTCGCCGTTGCACGGGAGATTGCACTGCTGATCGCAGCTGTGCTGAACTTTTATCGTGGCGGAGCAGTTGTTCTTGTCGGTGACCGTTACGGAGGCCTGGGTGCCGCTGGGGATGGAATCTGTCTCGATGGAATTGCCGGCGACCAGGTTGCCGTTGAAGAGATAGGGCTGCGACCCGCCCAGGATGGAAATGGAGGACCGGTAGCTGGCGGTCCCCTCGCAGGTGAAATTCGTTTCCCTCAGCACGAGCTTCGGCGCAATGACCGCCGTTTGCGGCGCGGTTACCGTCCCGGCCGCATCCTGGACGGTGATGGTGTGGTTTCCGGGCTGGAGGTTAAAGGTGTCGCCCACCGGCGCGAGAGGATTCTGGTCGACCTGGACCCGGTAGGGCGCAGTGCCTCCGGTCGGGACGACTTTCACCGGGGCCCCGTTCTGGGCCGTGCAGCCGGTGTCCATGGTGAAAGCGAGTGCCGGGAGGCAGGAGTGCCTCAGTCTTGTGGTGGCGGTGCATCCCCGGCTGTCGGTGATGATGATCTCGACGTCGGTGTCTCCGGGCAACGGGTCGCTCAGATAGGTTTCGCCGCTCACCGTGCCGCGGTTGGCGGTGTAGGGCGGGGTGCCCCCGGTGATGGGAATGGTGGCGACGTATTGATTCTGGCCAACACTGCAGTCGAAGCCCGGGGGGGCGAGAAGAAGTGGTGCCGGGACGTCGATGGTCCGCGGGGCCGATTCGGTCGCCTCCTGGTCCCGCATCACCAGCGCATGCGCCCCGGTGGCCAGCAGCAGCGCCCCGTTCAGCGGCCGGTAATCCTGGGTGTCGACCTTGATGCTGTACGGCGGAAGGCCTCCTGCCGGCGTGACGGTCACCTCGGCTTCATTGTTCGCGTTGGTGCAGGCGATCCGGACATCGAAACTCGGCGGCGTCCTTGGCAGAACGAACTGCACCGGAGGACAGTCGGAGCAGCAGAGATACGGCAGGTAGAAGTCGGCGATCACCGTCCCTTCGGCGATCTCTTTGACCGCCTCGTCGATGACGTTGCCCGCTTCAGTCGGCGGGGGGAGATCGACGGTGAGATCGGGAACCTCTCCCAGCAGTGAGCCGAGCACGACGCGGATGTCGGGATCGATGACCAGCTTGCGGTTGGCGCTGATCCTGGAGAATGCCTCCGTCAGCGCCGGGTTCTGAAGTTGTGTGAGGCACGAGGAGCGCAGGCTGTTGGCGCCGGCGGATAGGACGTTGACCCCGCTGACCGGGTTGACACCCCTGGTAAAGATCGGATCGATGATCACTCCGCGTCGGGGCTGGCTGTGATAGACGATGACGAAGGTGCCTCCCGGCGGCACCCCCGCCTTGTGCTGGATCCCGGGGTGGCGGCGCAGGAAGAAGCTCAGGAATTCCTTTTCCTTCACTTGCCGTACCCGGCGCAGGTACTCGTCGACCAGGGCCTGGAAGGCAGCCAGGCGGCAATGGTAGATGATATCCTCCAGCCGGTCGTCGAGCTCTTCCCACTTCAGGAGATCGGCATTGCCCTGGATGTTGCCGACCGCCTGTTCCCTTTCCTTTTCGATCGCCGCCGTCACGCTCGCCAGGTCCTGGTGCCGCTTCTCGAAATTCGGGAAATCGAAGTCCTGCAAGTCGGGCGCGAGCTGCTCGTAGAGCTTCGAGATGAAGATGATGATGTAGAAGATGATGATGTTGCTCTGTCCGACGTTCTGGGCGTTGAGGAAGTTCATGATGATGTTCGGATCGATATCCGGGATGGTCTTCTGGGCTGCCAGCCAATCTTCGAAGAGGCGGCCCAGGGTCCGGGGCCGGACCACGAAGCCGGGAGCGCACTGAACCAGTAGCGGAAGCTTGGCAGGGCCGGCGGCCGAGGCTCTCATGTCGAAGGGGAGGGCGTAGAAGTACTGCACCTCCTTGCACAGGAAGCAGACCAGCTCCGCCTTCAGGGTGTCGTACAGCGCTTCCAGGTCCTGAAAGTGGCAACTCTCCTTGGCGAGATCGATCGGGATCCCTTCGCTGAAGGCGCCGGTGCGCAGGGCGACGATCTCGATGGGGAGGCGGAAGCGGGACTTCATTGCCAGCAGGGTGCTCAAGACCCGCTGGTAATCCTTCCCGAGATGCCCCTCGATGCGCAGGAAGTTGTACGGTTCGAGGTCGTAGCGAAGGGCCTCGGTGACGAAGGGAGGCGCTGGCGGGGCGTACTCGTCGGAGCGGTAGCTGAGGTTCTGGTTGGCCCGGCCAATCCTGCTCCTGCCGGGATTCCAGAGCTGGTAGAGGGGCGGGGTGCCGTTTTCCAGGTAGTAGTAAGGGATGGCCTTTTCCGACAGCGGCGCGCGACCGAGCCTGCTCGGGGTGATCCGGACCGGCAGGGCGGCCCGGGATGTGGCCGGTGGCTGGGCCAGGGGAGGGTCCTCGGTGAAGCGGCCGATCATCTCCACCAGGCGATCGAACAACTGCTGGAGATCCAGGGTGCGGTCCTCGCAGCGGCCCAGGGCCGGGGAGGCCAGGAAGTGGTGACGGTAGATGCCGGGGTTGCTGACTTCGCTGGGGAAGAGAAGGCCCAGCATGAGGTGGCGCGGGAACAGGGCGTCCGGAGGGCAGCAGGCGCAGAGGAGATCGATCCCCTTGGCGCGGAACTCGTAGTAGGCGCTCAGGAGGTCATCGAAGAGGTCGTAGTAATGCTGCAGGAAACGCACCTGCGCCGGGGTGGTTGGCGCGGTGTCGAGAAAGCCGAACCTGGCGGTGAAGACGGTGAACGGATCGGATGGGTACTTCTTCTGCAGCAGGGGGAGGAAGGCGTTGTAGGCCGCCGTCAGTGCTGCCGCCAGTTTGGAGGCGAGCTTTTCCGTGGTGAAGACGGCGAGAAAAGCTGCCAGCACCTGCTGCGTGGTCGCCGGTCCCGTGTTGGGAACATCGTAGCGGGGCAGGCGCAGGTCGGGGAGGTTCAACCCTGCCAGCACGACCCCTTCCAGGTCGGTTCCCGTCAGCTCCGGGAGCCGGTTTGCCGCGGCGATCATCAGGTCGAGGTCGGTCCTGTTGACCAGGAGCCGCCGCAGGGTGATGACCACCTGGGAGCCCCGGTCGTCGCAGTTGTTGAGGCTGCAGTTGCGCAAACCCTCCTTGTTCAGTTCCAGGAAGAGGAGGACCGCCTTGCCCTTCAGGAAGTCCGGCGAATCCTTCAGCAGGGTCGTTCCAGGCTCGTTCGCCGGCAGGAGTTCCCACAGGTCGAACTGGGCGGCACCCTTCATGAACGGAGGGTACGGTGGCTCGACCGGCAGGGTGTACGGCTTGAAAGAGGGGAGGGTTACATCATCGGGCTCGGTAAGGAGATACCCCTGCGACGTGACGCCGCACCCCCTCGAGATGGAAACGGTTGCCGCCGTCTGGTCCAGGCTGATCTGGAGGCCGCACACGATGCCGATGCCGATGAGATTGGCCCGGGTGAGGCGTTCCTGCTCGTCGAGATAGCCGAAGGCCTCGTTCAAATGGAGGTCGGAGAGAACCTGGTTCGGTTCGAAGATCGGATATGTATCTTGAGAAGGTTTCATCGCAGAGCACCTCTGTCACTTCCTAGAGCCGTTATCCCCAGACGCACCGGGTTTTTGTCGTTACCTTCGTCGCAATCGTGCAAGGTGGCGGGAGGATAGGTATTTCGCAATGTGGCAAGGAGGTTCACCACCACCCAAAGGCGATAGGAGACTTCAAGGTAGAGCTGGTAGCGGAGTTGCAGCAGGTCCTTGATCTTTTGGTCCGTGCCGTCGTTGAAGGTGATGCCGTCGCCGGCTGGCGGCAGCTCGACCTGGAAATCGGGAACCTCCGGGGCATGGCCCGCTTGGGCGGCTGTTTCCAGGGCTGCATGGAACTGAGCGCCGATCTGCTGCATGATGATCGCCGCACCTGCCGGCACCTTGTCCCTGGGAGAAACCGTTGCCGCGACCGTCTTCACATTTTCGGCGAGGATCCTTTCCACGTCTTCCCGCAGATGTTCTTCCGTCCAGTCTATGCCCGCATCTGCCTCCAGCCACTTCTGCCAGGCAGCCTCGAACCTCTCGAACTGGAAGCCGAAAAGGGCTATCTGGTGGAAGTAAGCGACCATCAGGGACTGGACCTCCGGCCAGAGGGGTGGGAGGAGAGTGGTGCAGGAGATGGTGGTTGGATCCGGTCCCTGTGAGAACTCCTGCTTGAGATCCGCTTCCAGGGTGGCGGAGTGGAGGTAATCCAGCGTCTTGTCCTGATACCAGGTCCTGAAGGTATCGCTGAAGGCCTGGTAGATCTCCCCGGCGCAGGCGCAGGCGTCGGCCTCGGTCGGCTTCTCTCCCCCCGTCGTCTCTCCTTTCGTTTCCAGTAACCGGGCCAGCTCGGTGATGATGGGGTCACAGAGGTTCTCGATGAAACCGTCGTTGCCGACCCAGCAGATTTTATCGAGGAGGTGGGAGGGCGTTTGCTCGCGGACGGTGCGGTCGGCGAAGCCGCGCAGATCCAGGTCGGTGTTGTAGGGAGCCGTCCAGCCGGGCATCACGAAGGTGAGCCGGAATGAATAGGGATCCTCCGCGCCGCAGGTGGCACAGGGGCCCTCGGTGCAGACGGGGAAGAGGGCGTCGCCGGGGAACTTCGGTCGCAGCAGCAGGTGCTCCACCACGATCAACCGCTCGTTGGCGCTCCAGCCCAGGAGTTCGTCCTTTAGTGCCTGCGCCTCGCCCCTCGTGGCGAAGGTCCCGGGATGGGCGGCGAGGGGGTTCCCGGCTCCGTCGGTGACCGAGAGCCTGAATCCACCGCCCACCGGGTCGATCTGGTAAGCGTCCGGCAGGATGAGCCGCACCAGGACTTCGTGGTGGGCCTTGCCGGTGACCGCTGCCGGGTTGGTGGACGTTATGGCGAGGTTGCCGTCCAAGAGGAGCGCCCCGTTCTGATCCTTGAGCTGGAAAACGACCTCGTAGCTGTCGCCTCCCAGGCTGGTGACGGTCCAGCTGAAGGCGAGATCGGGATACCCGAGCAGCAGGCTGATCCTCTTCTTGATGCCGGCGATGTTCGTCTGCGGGTCGGCGAAGATGTCCCGGCAGTCGAAGGCCTTGCCACGGTCGTGGCTGATCCTGGGGTAGGCGTTGATGAAGGCGATCTTGTCCTCGATCAGGCGGTCGAGCGCCACCCGCTGGCCTCGCAGGTTGGTGAGCAGCAGCGCGTAGTCGTTGAACTGCTCGCCGAACCGGGCCAGGATGTGGTCCAGGAAACGGTTGCGGCGCTCCTCGAATTCCGGGACCGTCTCCGCCAGAGCCTGGAGCTTCGCCAGCGTCAGTCCGTTGCTGATCTGGTTGTAGCCCTGGATGATCTCCTCTTTGAACTCCTTCACGAAGTAGCTGCCGGCCACAGTGGTGTCGAGCGAGAAGAGGTCCCCGGCGTGGGCTATCTGGGCGAAGGCGTCGGCCAGTATCTGTTCGAAGACCAGCAGGTACGCTTTCAGCTGCTTTGCCTGCGCCCGGCGGTTGGCGGTGGCATCGGAAGGAAGCTGGTTGGGGCCGATGCCGTAGGTCAGCGGGAAGCTGTATTGGACCGGGAAATAATCCTCGACGTCGCGGAAGGTCCCCAATGGAACCTGAATATCGTTCGGCGCCCCCTTTATCTTCGGACGTTCCGCCTCGCCCCGCAGCTGGGTCAGAGTGTCCAGCGCTTCGTCCATCCGTGGCAGGAAGGGGAGGCCGTTTTTGGAGAAGAGGAAGCGGGAAGCGTTCAGATAGAGCCTCGGCTGATGCTGCGGGCTGATGAACAACAGCCACGAGGCGCTGGTCTTGGCGGCGTCGAAGATGGGCTTGCCGGCGATCCAGGTCGGATCGGCGGCGCCGCTGAACAGATTGCCTTCGCTGTCGTACTTGGTCAGCTGGAGGTGGTTGACGGCGATCACCCCGTCGATTTCCATCAGGAGGTTTATTATGTCCGAGGCGCGCAGTACCGACTTGAGCGAGGCGGCTTCCAGGTCCTCTTTCTTGATGAAGCCGTTGTCCAGCGCCGGGCCGTTGAAGATTTCCTCCACCGCTACCCCGGCATCGAGGAGTTCCTGCAGGGAGTAGAAGGGGACCGGCGGGTTGAAGTAGCGCTCGATCTCGAACCAGATGCGCGCCTGCACCAGCTCGATGTCGGCATCGGGCCTGACCTCGACGTCGGCGCAGACCGCCACCTCCTCGATCCCCACGATCCTGACGCGGCAATAGTCCTCGTCCAGGTTGCGGTGGGCATGGAGGGCGGCCTTGGCGCTTTGCACCGCGGCGAGCTTCTCCTTCTCCTTTTTCCGGTAATGGTGGATGAATCCCTCCGCCGACTTCTCCTCCAGCAGGGCCTTGAGGCCGGCGGCAGTGGCGGCGTTTTTGGAAGTGACGTCCCCGAAGAGGCGCAGGGCGGCGTTTACTATGGGGATCTTCTCCCCGGTCGGCTGCAGCTCGATCTCGAAACTGGCATAGAAGACGTTGCGCCAGTGCTTGCGCAGGAAGCTGTTTCTCTGATCGTCGTTGAGGGTGGCATCGGTGAAGAGGTCATAAGACTTGACGGCGCCAAAGCCGGTGAGGGTGACGTTGAAGGACTTGCCGTTCTTGTTTTCGAAGGCGTCGTCACTCTCCAGGAATAGGGCCCACAGATCACGGTCGGATAGTGCCGGGTCCGGGAAGCGTAGTTCCATGATGGTGGTATGAGCCGCGCCGTCCGCATCACGCAAGACAAAGCTGGAGACGATCTTCCGGTCGTTCAGATCGCCGACGTGCGGGTCTTCTTCAAGTTCCAGCAGGGCTTCGTACAATCCCAGCGCCCAGACCGGTTTCGACTGGAAGGTCAGCGGCTGCAGGTATGAGAGCGACAGGTTGTCCCTGTCATCGCACCAGGCGTAGTAGATGACGTCGCATGGGCACTTCTTGCAGAAGATCCAGGCGTTGCGCACCAGCTCCAGGTCGATGAGCAGGCGGCGGAAGTCGTCGGGCGTGGTCGGGTTGACCGTCAGGATCTCCCTGGCGGTGAAGAACGCCTGGTGCGGGTAGGGATGGGCGCGGTCCGGCGAGGGGGCCTTGGGCGCCAGCAGGTCCTTGATATCCCAGCCGATACGGTAGGCCAGATCGGTGATGGCGTAGCAGAGGGCTTCGAGGATGGTGATGCCTGGATCGTGCTCGTTGTAGTCGGTCCACAGGCGGCTCCCCATCTGCTCGATAAAGAGGATCCCCTCCAGCCGGAGACGGAAAAAATCCTCGGCTGGCTTCAGGGCGGGCTGTTTCGGTATGGTCAGCGTTACGTCGCTCATGCTGGGCTCGGGCAGATCTCGCCGGGAGTCTCCTCCGCGGCGGGTTTAAGGACTGCGATGGTATGCTCCCTGGCCGAAACCAGGATGGAGACAGCCTTGGAACCCGTTATCTCGTCGCCTTCTTCGATCACATCGCCACCGTTGAGGTCCTGGAATTTGTGAAACAGCAGGAAGTCGGTCACGTAATCGACGTACGGGAGCTCCTCCACGAAATCGATCAGCACGGACTTGTAGATCTTCCCTCCGAACGAAGGGGCGCCGCCGTCGGCGAAGGCCCACGGGGACAGGAAGCGGGTGATGGCCTCCTTCAGCCTGTTGGTGTAGAAACTTTCGTCGAAGCCGGGGTAGAAGCGGACCTTGCAGCTCACCCTGGCCTCTTCGAACTGGGGATTCTTCACGTGCAGGGTGACGAAGCACGAAGTCCGCGTGGCGAGGAAGGAGGCGATCTCGTCCAGCAGCCCCAGGCTCGTGTACGGCTTCAAGGGGTCGCGCAGGCTGGGGAAATGCTGGTTCGGGATGGTGACGATGGTGACGTGGCCGGGTGCCAGCTCGCGGTAGATGCCCTTCCCGGTTTCGTCCGAGTCGTAATGGGTGTGGTTGAGGCATTTCGCCCTGTAGACCTGGGGGAACGCCTCCAGTACCAGCCGCTCGTAGTCCCACAGCGCGATGGCCCGGTCCTTGTGCCGCAGCCGTTCGCTGACGCGGGTGTAGAATGCCGCCGGCTTTTCCTGGCCCCGGCCGCCGAAGGTGGGGAAGGGCTGGCTGATTTTCTTTACATCGGCATCGGGTTGATCGAGCTTGCTGATGGTCCCCGGTGGCAGCACCTTGGCCGGGAAGGCAGGGTCGTTCCCCTTATTCATGAATGTGGCTTGCAGGGCCTGGGCCGCGACCTGGATCAGGCGGCAGACGGCGTCGCTTTTCTTGGCCACCGCTCCCCTGATCCAGTGCATCCCGGCGGGGAGCAGGGTGTTGTTGTCGGATGCGTCCCGCGGTACGGAGAAGGTGATGATTCCCGATTTCAGCAATTCACTGGTGGCGTCCTCGACATCACTGGAGGCGAAAGGTATCCATTCGTTGTTGCGGAGGTAGCTCCACTGGATGTGCGGGCGGGGCTTCTTCGCCAGCGGATCGGCGGTGCCGTCGGCGACCTCGAAGAGGAGGGCAAGGTTTTGCGGCGGGATAAGATCGGTGATGCCGACAAAGAATTCCCCCTCGTGCCTCACGGTCTCGCCCTTGGGAAGGCTCTCGTCCAGCTCGTTCTGGTGCTTGAGTTGCGGCAGCAGGTAGATGTTCTTGTCCGGAACGGGAGTGCCCGTCGTGGTGGTAACGGCTTTGAGGTAGGGATGTTGTTCCGCATTTCCGAAGGGAGCGACATGGAAGAAATAGCTCTGGCGGTTTTCGAAAAGCCCCTTGCTGGCGCTGTCGAGGACGATGGCCTGGGTGGCGGTGTAGTCGGCGGTGAGTCTGGTTATCACCGGGGCGACCGGCGGCGACGGTTTGGGAAGGTCGTTCGAGGTGTCGGAATCGGTGACGCTCTTTATGTAGGCGATGAGCGCGTCCTGAAACTCGCGCTGTCCGAAGCCGTCATCGAGCTTGAGCCTGATGAAACCGTGGCGAGAGGAACTGCCGTATTGTTCCGGCTCCGTCAGGTCGGGGGCATCGATGTAGGGCGGCGTCCCCGAGGGAGGCTCGCCGAAGAAGGCCGATTCGGTGACGCTCTTTTTCTCGCTGGTGTAGGAGTGCCACGTCCCTGCCTGCAGATACCCGGCGCTGACGGTGACGGCCTTGTTGTTGAACGGCGCCGGCGTGCTCTGCCACTGGACCTTGACCGTCACCGTCGAGAAGTGCTTCTGAAAGAGCTCCTTTGAGCCGACGATCAGGGCGCTCTCTTTATCCGGTGAAGGCCCGAAGGGCTGGAACGGCTTCGAGAGATCGACGGGCCCAAAATCATTCGACACGGCCAGGGTTCTCAGATCCTCTACCTTTACCGTCACCTCGACCGTGGCGACCTGCGCATCCTGCAAGGTGTTGTAGAAGTACTTCTCACTCCGGTGCCGCAGCTTCACCAGCAGGATCGGCAAATTCGTGGCGAAGGCATAGCCGTGGATCTTTTGGGAATAAGGGACGACACCGGGATCGGCGCCGGTCAGGACCAGGTCGAGTTTCAGCCCGCCGCTCTGCGCCGTGAATTGGGCCGCCTTCGCCTGCAGTTCGATCCACCCCTTTTCCCCGGTAAAGGAACAGACGAGGTCGCCACTGTGATCCCCGGTGAAGCCGGCGGTCGTGCCGGGAAAGAAGACGGTGACCGTCCTTTTCCCCTCGGCCAGCAGGAAGTGGTGCGAAGCGATGGCGAAGCCGAGTTCCGCTTCCGGCATCCTGATCTGCGCCAGCTTTCCGTCCTGATACCTCTTGTTGTGAAACGGGTGCCACGATTGATCCGGGGAGATCAGCTCCCCCCCCAGACCGTCGTCGGAATTGGCCACCGGCGAGGCATAGACCCTCCCCTCATGAATGGTTGTGGGCGAGGTCATGCCCACCTTTTCGTCGCCGTGCCGGTACACGCTCTTAAGCTCCGCGACTTCCCCCTGGTTAGCCACGAAATCCCGGTCGTTGGCGAAGAAGGCATCGACACCGAGGTCATCCTTGCCGGCGTTGAAGAGTTCGCCCGGCGGGAATTCATGGGCGGCCGCCTGCTTGGCCAGTTCCACCAGCAGATGCGCCTTCGCAGGTTCGGGAGGCTTCTCCTTCAGCCTCAGGATCTCGCGGTAGTAGAAATCGAGGTGCCGGGCAGTAAGGGTGTTGGCTTCCTTCCGGGCCTCTTCCAAAAGGCGCAGGAAAGCCAGGAACAAGGTGTAGTGCGGCTCGTGCCTGTCGTACTTGGTGAAGGTCTCCTGCAGGGCCCGATCCGCGTCGCTCACTATGCGCGCGTAGCTTCTGAGGAGAAGATCGAAGATGGAGGTGAAGAGGTTGTGGGTGGCGATGTGGTTGATCCGCTCCAGCTCCGTGGCGCCTGAGCCGAAGACCGAGGCATCTTCGGCGATACCGGCCGTATAGGCGGTCCAGTCCGCGGAGCCGTCGGTTATCCAGTCCCGTGCCAGCCCGTCCGGAAAGAGCCGGCTGAAAGGACGGGTGGTAGCGCCGAGGATGGTCAGGTCAGGCTGGACGTCGGCAACGAGGGTGTTGGGTGCGGAGGCGAGATCGGCTTTGTAGTAGGCGATGAGCCGTCTGAAGGCGGGGGCTAGTTGGCTCCGGATGCTGTTCTGGAGGGAAGTTCTGAAGATGTTGTCTTCCGGCAGGGCATCCTTCAGGACATCCAGCTGCTTTGCCACGGTCCCGGCGATGCTGAAGAGGAAGCCGAGAGAGTCCTTCGCCCTGTTCAGGTCCGATGTGGGGCTTAGGTCCTTCAGGAAGTCGAAGTATTCTTTGATCGTTGCCCGGTACAGGTTGACGTCCTGCACCGCTGCTACGGCGAGTTGAACAGAGAGATCCGTGCTGAAGAAGGGTTTCCAGGTACCGGCGGGTGTATCGTCCAGGTCGAAGTATTTCAGCAGGTCGGAGTAGGCTTGGGCGAAGACGATGTGGTGGGCAACGCCGTGCTCATCGACCGGCGCATAGGCGGGATCGAGGGCCGGAGAGAGCCGCTGATCCTGGCCCGTGCCCTCGCGGACCAGCTTCAGGTCATCCCTGTTTTGATTGCAGTCGATGATTGGCGTCATGTAGAGAACCTGAATTCGTTAGGGAGACACGGAGAAACTGCCCCATTCCGTCACACCCTCCCCCCCCGGAGGGGTGAAGTCTTATTCCCTTTCCGGCAGCACCCGCAATGTCGCGGCCACCTCGAGGTCTGTACCCTCAACCTTGTAGTACGGGAAGACGAAGTTGTAGCGGGTGTTGGTGGCGATGACCCGGTAGACCACCTCGATCAGGACCACTCCCTCCAACTCGCCCGTATCATCAAGCTTCACACTTTCCAGCTCGATCCGCGGCTCGTTGTAGACGATGGCCGACTCGATCTTGTCCGTCATCAGCGTCTTCGTGCGGGTGTCGAGATTCTCGAAGAGGAGTTCGTCCATGTTGCAGCCGTACTCCGGCAGCATCACCCGCTCTCCTTGGGCCGTCGTGAGCAGGATCTCCAGGCTCGACGCTATGTCCGCCTCCTGCTCCAGCATCTCCACCCTGCCGGGCGCATTGGTGAAGGTGGGAGGGAAGGACCACCCGCGACCCAGAAAATCGAGCTCCATCTCGTTTACCCCCCGATCAAAACGGTCAACGCGCCCGGCGGCATCACGATTCCACCACCTGCCGTGGGATCGGCCACCCTGGCGGCGGGCAGACCGCCGATGAAGACGGTGGTCGAGCCGAGGAGGATGACGTCAGCCCCGCAGCTGTCTCCCATCCTTGCCGCCGGAAGTCCGCCGATCAACACAGTAGGCGCCCCCGGCGGAATGATGGGCGTAGGGATGCCTGAGGTGGCCGTGCTGACAATCAAATCTGTCACCCTCGCCGCTGGTAGCATTTGTGCCTCCGATTGTCTTCCCCTTTGAAAAAGGGGGGCGGAGGGATTTGCCTCGTTGCCAAGGCTTAAATCCCCCTAAATCCCCCTTTTTCAAAGGGGGACTTAAACCCGGGTGTACGAGAAAACTCAATTTATCTGCACCAGCCCGCCTTGAATGATGGTGGTGGCGCTCCCCTTGACAGTCGTGCTGGCTCCGGAGACCTCTGCGGTGGCTGCACCGGCTGCTTTCAGCCCTGTCTGCGCCTTCAGGTCCAGGTTCATCCCCTCGACCTTCACATCCTTCGCGGCCTTCAGGGTCAGATCCTTGCTGCTTTCTATCTTGATGCCGCTGTCGTCCATGGTGATCTTGTTGCCGTTCTGATCCTGGAGGACGATCCCCTTGTCGGCCTCGGACAACGTGATCTTGTTCCCCGCCGGAGTCTCCAGCAGGATCGCCTTGCTGTCGTCATCGAAGGTGAGCCGCATCTTGGAGCGACTGACGTAGCCTTTCCTGTGGTTGGTGTTCCTGGCCGGCTCCGGCGCAGGCTTCGCGCTGCTGTGGCACATTCCCAGTACCACCGGGTGGCGGGGGTCATCGTTCAGGAATCCCATCACCACTTCGTCGCCGATCTCCGGACGGAAAAAGGTTCCCCGACTCTTCCCCGCATCGAGTGTGGCGATCCGGGCCCAGATTCCTTCCTCGGCCGGGCTCACCAGCGGCAGCCTCACCTTGATCCGGTCCTCGCCTTCCGGATCCTTTTCCAGCACCGTTACCACGCCGATCTGGAGACCGCTGACGGCCGGGATCAGGCCGGAGGCTGGCAACGGCCGCAGGTTGTAGGTCTCGGCAAAGAGCCCGGGATCGAGTCCCCACTGGATGTCTGTTTCCCAATTCCCGTTGCTGACCGTTTGCCGCACCCCTGAGACGTACATCTTTCCCTCGAACCTCTCTCCGATGCCGGTCAGTTCAATGATCTTCCCGGGGGCGACCTTGGCAAATCCCTGGAACTTTGCCCGACCCCGCACCTTCGCCAACCGCTCCTTCAAAAGCTGCCCATCCGCCCAAGCCTGCAACTCAGGCTCCTTCAACTTCCCTGTATGTCTTATGAGATGAGGAGCGCCACCGATGACGTCGGCCAGGGCACTCGCTGCAAGGTTCCCCATCTTGGTGGCCTGCGGCTCCTTCGCATCGACATCCACTACCTCCTGCCCCGAGGCATCCCAGCTAAGGGCCTTGATCCCTTTGCTTTGCCGGCGTGCGTCGATCTCCGCGTCCAGTTCCAGAAGGGTGCTGCCGAAGCGGACGGTGACGACGGGCTCTGTCCCGGTTGCCGGGAGCGTCACGGCGACCTTACCGTCCGAAACGATGACGACCTGCCCGTTGGCCTCGGCCCGGCAGAGCATGAAGTCCCAATCGGTCGAGTTGTATTGCGTGACCTCTTTAAGTGGAGGGTTTGTCGCTTGAACGTCTTTTTGCAGGGCGTAGGAGCCTAGGATCTGGTCGATAATCTCGCTGTCCTTCTTGTCATTGAAGTAGCGGCTCTTCGCGCCACAGGTCATCCTCACAGCCTCGTCGCGGCATTCCACGATGAGGACGCTGCCGCTCTTGCGGAGTTTGATGCTGTGCTTCACCACCATCCCCTTGAAGACGGTGTCGTTCTGCGACCGGTAACCGAGCTTGATCTCGATCTTCTTGCCGGGGATGAAGGTGTCGCTGTTGCTGACCTCGAAGGTCGACTTCGATGCTTCCCCGTCCTTGAGCTGGATAACTGCGGTGGGGATTCGATTCAGCTCCTTGGTCACCGAGACCGTCAGCACGTGCAACTCTCCCGGGATCTGCGTGCCCTCCACCAGGATAGCGATGGTGCAGACATCAGGGGTGGCCGGAGTCGGTATAGTCGATTCCGTCGTCACGGTGTCTTCTCCGCCTTCTCGAACGGCGGGAAGACCAGATTCTGTCCCGGTTTCAGCGCCCTGAAATTCACCAGCCCATTCACCCTGGCAACGGAGAGGTAGTGCCGAGGATCTCCATAGATGCGGGAGCACGTCAGTGGCAGGGTGTCTCCCTGCCTCACTTTCCGCACGTGGGTCAGGTCCGCGGAGTTGTTCTTCTCCTTCTGGGCCCGCTTTTTCTCTTCGACGCTCTTCCTGAACTTCACCTTCGCGACGGTGCGTATGGGCTTGCCATCGGAGTTGAAGAGCTTGTGGGTGAGGCTTAGCTCGATGGCCCTCCCCTTGAAGACCAGGTCGCCCCAGATCAGCTTGAGGTGGTAAGGCTCGTGCGAGCTTCCCTGGTAGCCCGTCAGCATCTGCCTGAAGTGGTTGACCTCGTCTCCCACCCCGTCGGGATTGGCCTTGCCGTCGATGATCCCGGTGTTGTCGAAGAGGAACTCGAAGGTGAGTTCTTCCGGGAGCGTGTACTCGAATTTTATCTGGGCCCCGCTGGTGCCCTGGCCCTGCCCGTCGGAGGTCTTGACCTTGTACTCCAGGGTGTAGCTCTCCGGGTTGATGAGGGCTTCGAACTTATCCTTTGCGTCCCCGGTGCCCCCCGTTTCGGCGGTCTTGGAGTCCTCGAAAGCTAGGATCAGCATCTTTTCCAGGTTCCCCTTGGCCATCAGCGCTCCGCCTTATTCTGAAGGATGTTCATCACCTGCTCCACGCACTCGGCCACGATGGCGTCCCTGGCGGCGTCTCCCGTCGTCTTGCCCGCTGCGGCAGCCGTGGCGGCTGCGGAGGGGGTCACGGCGATGCGGATATGCAGTTCCTTTATCTCGATAGGCATCGGAGATCTCGTTGTCGATGTGGCTTCCCGTCTCTACTGCAGGCCAGGGGGAATCCTATTCCATGGTGAAGTACCGGTAGGACAGCTCCAGGGTTTCGATCACCACCGAGCTTTCGCTGGCATTGAGGTCGCTCGCCTGCCACTTCTTGGGAACGGCGTGAACCACCTTCCAGACCCGCAGCGGCTCGCTTTGTTCATTCAAAAGCGTCACGGTCACGTCGCACGGCTGGAAATCGCGGTCCCGGAATGCCTTCAGCATCCAGGTGATCACCTCCGAGTCGGTCAGCATGCCGCGCTTGAGCACCAGGTCGGAGTACTTGGTACGCACGGGCAGCTTGTGAGTGAAGCGGTTTTCGCCCCCCTCCTTGAACTCCTCCATGTCGTATTCCACCGACAGTCCCGACACGGTCTGGAAGCGCACGTCGTTCTTGTTCTTGCTGACGCCGAACTCCACCCGATAGTAGAATCCCCACGGCGGATAATAGTCGGTCATGACGCGCCTTTTAGACCTTCATCAGCTTCAGCCCCTCGTGGGCGACCTCGATGCTTTCGATGGCGGCCTCGTTGGCGTCCGATTTCAGATCGGGCGCGGTGACCTTGACCGGGAAGCAGCGGGCCGCGGTCCAGGCCGCCACCGGCTCATGTTTCTCATTCATGAGGGTGATGGTCACGTCGCGCCGATGTTCGACCCGGTCGTTCGCGACGTCGTCCATCCAGGTGTTGAAGTCGAAGTCGCGCTCGAACTTACCGCGCTTCAAGGTGAAGTTGTTGTTCTTGACCAATCCCGGCATGGCGATCTTGTTGAAATCCTTGCTGTCGCTGTGCCGGTATTCGATCTTTTCCCTCTCCATGATCAGTCCCGTCACTTCCGTGAAGCTGATCTTTGCGCCACCCCAAACCACCTGGAAGTGAAAACGGGGCAACGGATAGTCTGGTGCCATGACATTCTCCTTTCAATTGTGAATATGAGCGATTGCCGCACTCGCAAATTCTGAAATTCATGCTTCGACAGGC
>NZ_JBXKJL010000396.1:0-16571 GCF_056994735.1 Geomonas sp. | reverse complement strand
CCCTGCGCAAGCGCCCACACCGGCACGAATCCCCTGAGGTCCTAAGGGCCATATGTTACGAAAGAGTTCGAACAGTCACGAGAAGCAACTATGAAATCATCGTGAAGTCTTGAATTAGCATTTGATTAGGCTTGCCATGTGGAGTATGTTCTCTTTTATTTTACCAAGGAGGTATGTCCAATGAAAAAGATGATAACTGCGGCGGCCGTGAGCTTCGCCGTCATGAGTTTTGTCACCGGCGCGCTTGCAGCCGAGCCCGTTAACATGGTTGATGATGCCTTGAAGCAATCGGCTGTGGCTGTCGACAAAGCTGTCAAACAAGAGGCCGCTTTGAAAGCGAAGGCTGCAGACAAGAAGGCCGAGATCAAGGCAAAGGCCGGCGATAAAAAGGCCCAGCTCAAGGCGAAGGTTTCGAACAAGAAAGCAGAGCTGAAGGCTCAGGCCGCAGACAAGAAAGCAGAGCTCAAAGCTGAGGCTGTCGATAAGAAAGCAGAACTGAAGGCTGAGGCTGCAAAGAAAAAGGATGCCGCCAATACCAAAAAGGAAAAGGCCAAAGAGCTAGTGTCTGGCGCCAAGGAGAAGGCCGGTGGGGTCGCCAGTGACGCAAAGGCGACCAAGGATTCCATGACGAGTGTGGTAAAGGAAGTTCAGTAACGACAGACGGAGTTGTTGCCGGATAAACTCCTCGGCATCGGTTCTGGCGCCATCGGTCCTGACCAGAGCCGACGAGGTGGTCGCGTACGTTCTGCCGCCACCTCAGCTTCTCTTAGGCAGTTCAACCAGAAGGCGAGGTCTCATCAAATAGCGATGAGGTCTCGCCTTTTTGAGTGCCGGCATCGAAGAGCGCCGGCCTGAAGCGAAGGGTTTTTCAAAGCCGGGATCGTCGTCATGAAGAGGGTCACGACCCGGGATCTCCGAAAGTGTCAGTAGCTAGCGCGACCCCGCGATTATAGTGTTGACAAAGAGAGAATTTCCCACTATAAAGCCAAACACGACAATAATAGTCCTTTTGGTCCGCTTTGGATGGACGGGGCAGCTTCAAGGGCAGATGTTTCCCGGTGGGGTCTCTTGCCGACCACATGAGGGAAGAGACCATGCCCAGGACCGCCTCGTCGTCTGCCGGCGTTAGCCGAATCGTTGTAATCCCCTTATAGAAAGAAAGGAGTCAGGAATGAAGAAATTTGTCTGTACCATCTGTGGTTATGTTCACGAGGGAGACGCACCCCCAGCACAGTGTCCGCAGTGCAAGGCCCCGGCGGAAAAGTTCATTGTCCAAGAGGAAGGCGCTCTGAGCTGGGCTGACGAGCACAAAATAGGCGTGGCACAGGGTATTGATGAGGAGATCATCGAAGGCCTGAAGAGAAACTTCATGGGCGAATGCACCGAAGTCGGCATGTACCTGGCGATGAGCCGTCAGGCCGACCGGGAAGGATATCCCGAAGTAGCCGAAGCGTACAAACGGATCGCGTTCGAGGAAGCTGAACATGCCGCCAAGTTCGCAGAGTTGTTAGGCGAAGTGGTAAAAGCTGACACCAGGACCAACCTCACCGTGCGTGTCGAAGCGGAAAACGGAGCATGCAAAGGCAAGAAGGACTTGGCGACCAAGGCGAAGCAACTGAATTACGATGCCATTCATGACACCGTCCATGAGATGTGCAAGGATGAAGCCCGCCACGGACAGGTTTTCGCCGGCTTGTTGAAACGATACTTCTAATCGAGCCGGGCCTGACGATAGTCAATCTTAAAGAGCCGGCCTCGCTAACGAGGTCGGCTCTTTGGCGTTTTTGAGAACCGCAGGTCCCTGTGTCCTGCCCGGCCGCCTGATACCGAGTTTCTTCATCCTGAAGGCGAGCGTGCTCGGGTTCAGGCCCAGCTGATCTGCTGCATTGCCTTTGCCCTTCACCCTCCAGCTGCAAAGATCAAGGATCTGAAGGATGTGGAGGCGTTCCATCTCCTCGAGACTTTTCCCGACTGTCTTAGAGGGCGCTTCCACCGGCTGCGGACAGAATGATTCATCCAACGAAAGTGTCTGGCCCTGCATCAGGATGACCGCCCTCTCCAGGACATTTTCCAGTTCCCGTATATTGCCCGGCCACCGGTATGACAGTAGCGAATCCATGACACTTTTAGGGACGGTCTTGATGGTTTTCTTTGATTTCGCCTGCATCTTCATGAGGAAGTACCAGACAAGCAGGGGAATATCATCTTTTCGTGAGCGCAGTGGTGGCAGTTCGATGGGAAAAACGCTGAGCCTGAAGTAGAGATCCGATCGGAATCTCCCCTCCTCCACCTCGAACTTAAGGTCACGGTTGGTAGCTGCGACAACCCGCACGTCGATCTTCTGGGTTGTCGAAGAACCGACCCGCTCGAATTCGCCTTCCTGCAGCACCCTGAGCAGCTTTGCCTGAAGTTCCAGAGGCATTTCCCCGATCTCGTCGAGGAAGATCGTGCCGCCATCGGCCAGTTCAAAGCGTCCGATTTTCTTCGCGTGCGCCCCGGTGAAAGCCCCCTTCTCGTGCCCGAAGAGTTCGCTTTCGATCAAGTTGGCCGGCAGCGTTGCACAGTTCACCCGGACCATGGCACGGTTCTTACGCAAGCTCCGGTTATGGATGGCGCGGGCAACAAGCTCCTTCCCCGTGCCGGTTTCTCCCAGGATCAGCACTGTCGCATCGGTAACCGCGACTTGCGAAACCTTATCGAGGACCTTCTTCAGGGCCTCGCTCCTGCCGACGATCTCATCGAAGCCTTTGGTATCGGAAACCTCTTCCCGCAAGTAACTGTTTTCGGCCTGCAACCGGTCCTTGAGCAGGGCGACTTCGCCCAGGGCCTGGTGGAGATTTTCCTCGGTTTGCCGCCTGATCGAGACCTCCTGGCGCAGCCCCTCAAGAAGTCGTGCATTTTCCAGGGCGACCGCGGCCTGGGCCGAGATGACCTGAATGGCTTTCAGGCGTTCCCCGTTGAAGGCGTCACGACTCCGATTGTTCTCCAGGTAAAGAAAGGCAACAGGTTTCCCGCTGTAGAGAACAGGCGCACAGAGGATGGATTTGGGCCTCTCCCGCAGGACATAGGGCGTATTCCCGAACCGTTCATCCTTGGCGGCATCGCCGATCACGATCGCCTCAAGCGAGCGGCAGACCTGGCGGACGATGCTGTGGGAGAGGTCGTGATTCGCCGAGATCTGGTCCTTCTGGAGCACGCTGATCCCCTCGTCGTCAACCGAGCCGGCAGCATCGAGCAGGAACCGGCCGTCTTCGCTGCGAAGGAGGAAACCGCGCTGGGCGCCGGCGTTCTGAAGGAGGATCTCCATGAATCTAGCCAACAGCTTCTGCAGATCCAACTCCTGGGAAAGTGCAGCCGCGGCACGTTCAATGCTCGATATGTCCAGTGATTCAGCCCTCTTGCTTCCTTCATGCTGCGGGCGGCTTGTCAGGGCGATCACGGTCGAAAGAGAGGTTTGCTGTGACAGGTATTTACGATAACGATCGTAGAGTTGATCGAGCTTTCCCCACGAACCCCAGCGGCCGTATGCCGAGATGGCAGCATGCAGGTACATGGTGGCAATCTGTTCACGTCCCAGCTCTAAATAAAATTCCGCCGCCAGTTCGTTGGCAAGCGCCTCTTCGTGAATATAGTGGTTCTCCCGCGCTCCTGCTATGGCGTTGTCGAAATACTCCATGGCAAGAAGGGGCTCACACGACATCCGCAATCTCTGCGCTTCCACCAGGTGGAATTTGTGCTGGTTATTGACCGGACAGGCACGGGCTTTAAGACGGAGCCGCTCCCGGCGCAAGGCAATGATGCCGAAGAGGTGGTCTTTTTCCTGACCGCTGGCGCCCGGAAGAGCGTCCAAGAGACTCAGACAGATGTAAAAATCAGCGGGGAGCAGAGCTGTCGCGCCTCCCAGGTGCAGTTCATTTGCGCGCAAAGAGGCTTCCAGGGCCGAGGTCGTTTGCCGGTAGATGAAGAGGGCCATCATTTCGTGACAGGCGGATATTTCCTGTACCGTCTGGTCGGCACTCACATGCCAGGTCTGCAATGAATCCGGCAGAGAACGCAATTCCATCCGGGATTGATACGATGCATCCACGCCATTTTTGAGGGACCGGCACACCTGCTCCAGACGCAACAATCCCAGGGCGATCCTTTCCATCCCGATGCGCTGGTTCTTTTCGTGATATTCCTGGACCAGGCTTTCCAGCCGCGACAATTCCATGCCGGAATGAAGGGCTGTTTCACAGCAGTAATAGGAAGAGATACTGGCAGTCATCAGGTCGCCGCTTTCGAGACCGACCCGATAGGACTCTATAAAGTCGGTGACAAGAGAGTCCAGGTGCAGGCGCCAGCAATTGATATCCACCGTTAACAGAAAGCTGCGGAAGGACAAAAGGCGGGGCGTAGCGGTGTTGCTCTGCAGTTCAGAACCGCGATCGGCAATTTTGAATCCGTTGGCATAATCGTCCAGCAGGTAGCAGAGCATTCCACCGGCCATGACATAGGCAAGAGACGCCTCCGGACAACTGGGGTACAACAGGGCAAGGTTGAAGAGCTTGTGGCTGATGATCAGGTAGAGTCGATGATTCACCGTCCCGGCGGTGATGGCGGCCCGCGTCAACAGCCTCATTGCCGCGGCATATTCGGCATCCGCTGCTGTGTCCGTTTCCATCAAAGGCTTGGAGAGGGCTGAATCGACAGCCCTTTTGGTGGCGGCAATCGCCGCATTGACCTCTTGCTGCGAGGGGTCTGCCGGTATCTCGACCCCAAGGAGTTTCACGACCTCCAAGGTTATCCTGAAGGCTTCCGCCTCCTGCAACTTCGCATGGTTGATCGCGATCAGGGTTTCAAAGGCGGGTATTTTGTCGAGCAGATTGTGGGCGTTGGCGATGACCAGGCGGACAAAACGGTCGGCTTCACGGAAGTTCGCTGTCAGAAACGCCGCCTCGGCAGCTTCGGTATGGATGGCCAGCGCCAGTTCGTAGTCCGCGCTCCACGCGCTATCGGCAAGGAGGGTCAGCCCACTGGTAAAATAGTGATAAGCGGCGGGGAACGCTGCCGCTGATTTCGCTATCCGCCCCGCCGTCAGATTCAGCCGTGCGGTCTTTTTCCGTTCGACAGGGTCCTTGATCAACACCAGGGCCTGATTCAGATGGTCAAGAACGGTGAATATTCTTGGCTCCGCCAGGTTTTTTCCCTCGCGTTCGGCGATGAACCTCCCTATGCGCAGATGCGTTGCCGCGCGTTCCGACTCCGGACTCAGCGAGTACATGCACTCCTGCAGGCGATCGTGCTCAAACTGGTAACCATTCTCGTTCTTCAGCAGTATCCTGACATTGCATGCCTCGATAAGATCAGCTTCTACTTTTTCACGGGTTGATGAGCAGACCGCCGCCAGAATTTCAGTATCAATCGGCCGCCCCAAGGCCGCAGCCATTGAAACAGTGTGACGAATCCTCTCCGAGATCATGCTGATTTTACGCAGAGTCAGGTCAATCACGTTCTCGGTCGTTTCATGACCGGCGATTTTCTGCAGATCCCATCCCCATGAACTATCCTCTTTCAACTGCAGAAGCCCTCTTTCATGGATGTTTGTCAGAAACGCCTTGACATAGAACGCGTTACCCCCGGTTTTCTGGAAGACGAGATCGGCAAGCGGGGCGACATTCTTCACCTTCATCCGCAGGGACTCGGCGACGAACTGCCGTATGTTCTGCAATTCCAGCGGCGCCAGGTTCAAGGTTTCATAAGGAACATGCCTTTCATCGACCCTTCTCATCGACAACATCAAGGGGTGGCGTTGGTTCACCTCGCTGCTCCGGTACGCACCGAGGAGGAGGAAGTTTTCTATCCCTTTTTCCAGCACACCTTCAATCAGCTCAAGACTTGACTGGTCAGCCCAGTGCAGATCGTCAAGAAAAAGGACCAGGGGATGTCCTTCTGTCGTCAAGGCTTTCAGGGTGAGGATAAAGCAGAGCAGAAACCGGTTCCTCGATTCGATGGCGTCAAGCTCGACAATCGGCGGGATCTCGTCGAAGATCTCCCTCATCTCCGGGACCACCTCGACGATGACACCGAGGTTTTGACCGAGGGAACTTTCAAGCTTTGCCCGGAATCGCGTCTCCAACTCCTTTTCATCAGACATGACCCGGCGCCAGAGGTCGAGGAGCGCCTCACGGATCCCGCTGTAAGGTGTTTCGCGCTCGAGGGCGTCATATTTCCCGGCGATAAACCAGCCTTGCTGCGCGAAAACGTTTTTCCTGAGTTCATTTACCAGGGTCGTTTTCCCGACACCAGGATAGCCTGCCACCATGACGACCTGTTGCTTTCCCCGGGCTGCTTCGGCAAAACAATGGAGAAGCTTCTTGATTTCCAGTTCTCTGCCGTAGAACCTTTGATGCAACTCGAACCGTGAGGGCGGATCGTTTTCAGCCAGGTCGAATTGCCGGATTGTACCGGTCGACTCCAGGTCGCGAAGGCACCTCTCGATGTCCCGCTGCAAGCCATGGCCCCCCTGGTAGCGGTCCTCCGCCGACTTCGCCATCAATTTGAGGATTATCCTGGCGACCGTCGGCGGTATGGCAGGGTTCACCTCGCTTGCGGCCGGCGGTTGTTTTGCCACATGGGCGTGAACCAGTTCCAGGGGATCCTCCGATACGAAGGGAAGCCGTCCGGTAACGATCTGGAAAAGAGTCACGCCGAGGGAGTAGAAGTCTGTCCGATAATCGACCAGCTGGTTGGTTCGACCGGAGAGTTCCGGAGACATGTAGGCGGGAGACGTTTCCAGCATTCTGGCGTACTGTACCCGCTGAACCGTTCGGGGAACCTGTGTAGCGGCTCCCAAGCCGTGCAGGCGGATTTCCGCGGTTTCACAGTTCACCAGGATGTTGCCGGGCTGAATGTCCCGGTGGAGGTAGCCGGCCTTATGCATGGCGGCCAACGTATTGGCAAGACTGATGGCGACCTTCAAGGCCAGTGGGAGTCCCAGTGCCCCCTGGCGGAGTATGCCGTCCAGCGGTTCGTATCCTGAATCCTCCAGGACAAGGGTTGAATGGGCATTGCGCTCCAGCAGGTCGAGCGGACGGATAAGGCCTTTGAGCTGAAGCTGCTGGCAGACCTCGTACTCCCGGCGCAATCGTCTGCACGAAATGCTGAAATCAGTGCCCGGTTTCATTTCCTTCAGGATGACCGGTTCCCCATCCGGAGTCGATGATTTGTAGAGGATGTGAAATTCACCGCTACCTATTTCATTTTTTTCGCTGATCCATCCCATGGCAAATCACCCTTCTGTAGCTTGTCCTTTAAATCAGCGGAACTATATCCCCCAAAAAGGTTGTGCCTTTCCCCCCCTTTGACAAAGGGGGGAAGGGGGGATTTGGTTTGTTTGAGCTGGCAAAATCCCCCTCGATCCCCCTTTTTCAAAGGGGGAGGGTCCTATGGTGTTGCAGTACCTTTGTTTTGGACATAGCTCCGTAAATCAGCACCCATTAACTTTGTTGGACAATATTGCATAAGTAAAATCTAAAGACAATATATTGTCCCCCTGTTCCTGCTTTGTTCCGGAAATAGTATCAGGTCCAATATGCTGTCCCCGACTCTAAGCCCGGCACATTAATCCAGGGCGGGCAAAATTAATCCCTCCCCAGCCATACGGCCAAGGAGGGATTAACATACGGTATCTACCTATGGAGAATCATCAATCTACTACTCCCCCATCTGAGCGACGACTTCCTTGATCGAGTCTTCCAGACCGTTCAGGAACCACTCGAAGTCCTCACGGGTAGCGGTGTAATTCGGATATGCGCGACAGATGGTTTCGTCATTGATAGAGAACATGGTGTGAACCCTGTGCTTGCCGGACAGGGTTGCGCAGATCGGAATCGTGTAGTGTTCTCCTTTGGAGTTGGCGCCGTACTTGACGCCGATCATGTAACCCCTGCCACGGATCTCCTTGATGACATTCGGGTACTTCTCTCTCAGCTGGTTCAGCCTGCCGTGGAGATACGCACCTTCCGTACGGATATGTTCGGCGACATTGTTTTCGATCATGAACTGGAGCGAGGAAAGCGCCACGGCGCCGCTGATCTGGTTGTCCTGATAGGTTGCGGTGTGATGGAAGCAGGACTCATTCGAGCCGTAGGCCGCCATATAGAGTTCTTCAGTTGCCTGGCAGCCGCCGACCGGCAAGATACCGTCGGAAATGCCCTTTGCAAAGGTAAATGCATCCGGGGTGAAGTTGCCGTAGTACTGCCACGCCCAGATATGACCGGTCCGGCAGCTACCTGCCTGGACTTCGTCCAGGACCATGTATGCATCATATTTGTCGCACAGCTTGCGTACTGTCGGGAAGTAATCTTCCGGCGGTACAACGATGCCGCCTTCGCCCTGTATGGTTTCAGCAACGAAAGCGATGACGTCGCCCTTTGCCAGTTCTGCTTCAACCGCGGCAAGATCACCGTAAGGGACCCAGGCGTAACCCGGAAGATCCTCTCCCTGCCACTGGCGCCATTTCGGCTTGCCGGCGAGGTTGACAGTTGCGGAAGATTTCCCGTGGAAGGCGTTGGTGGTCCCCAGCATCCTGGTTTTGCCTTTTTTCGTCCTGGCGGCGGCAATCTTAACCATTTTCAGCATGGTTTCGTTGGCTTCCATGCCACCGCCGCCGCAGATTACCGTGCGGGTCAGTTCCGGGGTAACCAGGGCCATGTTGTGGGAGAAGGCAGCAGTTGTCTGATGGATCAAGAGCGGATCCATTGTCAGCGGCTTGGAATCGAGATACTTTTTGATGTTGCCGGTGATGAAGGGGTTGTTGATGCCGAGGCAGTAAACGCCAACCGAACCTACGAAGTCCAGGTGCTTGTTGCCCTCGGTATCCCACATGTAGGAACCTTCTGCTTTTGCGATAACGCCGGAAGCGTTCAACTGCATGGCCAACTCTGTCCTGTACTTGTTGTTGTGCTTGAGCTGCAGTGCGGTTGCTGTTTCCTTGTCCAATGCCATCGCATCTTCAAGCGTGAGAAAACCGGGATACGTCTTTTTCACCTCTGTAAATGCCATCGTAATTCCCTCCCTTTAATTTCACTGCCGACGTTGCGCCAGATCAGTGTGTAGTAAATAAACAAGGAACGATTTCAATTTCCCTCTTTTCGGCCGTTCACCCTGATCAGCACTCTTGTAGTACTCAACATTTGTGCCAACTTACCCCTTGCCACAAGAGTCGCGGCTAACCGTCCAATATGGCGAACTATTGCCGGCCAACCGGTAACGAAGCAGGTGCGGGCGCAGCCTCCGCGGGGTCAACATATCGCACCTACCGGCACCCGAAGGTGCAACATGTTCGACATTGACAGGGAAGCCCGGCGGCTACCGACCGCCGGCACGCGCACGAGAAGTCCGCCCGCCGATCCTCCATGCAGGCAACCTCTCGGGCCGCCGCAAGTCCCGCCTTTTCACCGCAATGAAAGGCACAGGTCCAGATCCAGCCGTCGGGAAGCTCCCCGACCGCAACGGCATACAGAGCCTGCCGTTGCGGTCGGGAGGATTACCCGCACATGACAGACTCCCCAAAAGACAACATTTCCCACCTTCGACCCGGCCCGCAATAACCACGTAACGACCTGCAATTAAACAAGAAAGACAGGTTCACGGACAAAGCACGCCCCAGCGGGGACAATATTTGACCCCTTCACCCGGTAAGTTCGCGGCATCGCGTATACGCAAGGTGCAATATATTGCGACTTTCGGCGGTGGGGATTCGCATGCGCTCCGGCAAAAGCAGTTACCAGGGGGAGCCTAATGAGGATTTTCGTAAAAATTTATAACAATATCAGCTAGTTGCAACGATCAATCATCGATTCAACAGGGGCTTTGGCATGCTAAGTGCTTTTCGGTAGCACCAACATTCAGGAAGGCACTTGTAGAACAAAGAATCCAGAGAGAGCTTGAAGCCTGGTACCCAAGACAATGATTTCGTGTTTTTCTCCGAAGTTCTCCGTATCTCCGTGGCAAATGGTTTCAAGGGCGATGATCGGGAATGAATCTAAGAATAGAAACACAACAGGCAGGGGAAGAGGCCACCATCCTGATCAGCGGCGATCTTGCAGGACGCGGAGTCGCCGAACTGGAGGGGTTCTGTCGGAAGACAGACGGACCGATCTCCTTGGATCTGGACAATCTTCGATTGATAGAGACGGACGGCGTGGAATTGATTCGTGAACTACTCTCTCAAGGTGTGAAGCTTTTGCGGGTCAGCCCATACCATAAGCTTCTTCTTGGGATTGGCGACGACTGATTCAACGAGACCGAGTCATCAAAGTAGATAAACCTTTGCCGTACAGAAGGAAAAGGAGAAAGACAGCTATGGGAGATCAGGCATCGGTAGAGGATTATGGCTACAAGCAGGAATTGAGACGTTCCCTGGGCGTCAGAGACCTGGTCATCTTCGGAATCGTCTTCATGTCGCCGGTCTCATGCATGACGCTGTTCGGGCTGATGGCGTCGAGTTCGCGGGGACATAACCTCCTCTCCTACGCCATCGGGTTTCTGGCGATGCTCTTCACCGCGTACAGCTACGGCAAGATGGTTGAGGCATTCCCGATAGCTGGCTCTGCCTACAGCTACACCCAAAGGGCGGTGAGTCCCAAGCTCGGCTTCATAGCCGGCTGGGTCATGCTGATGGATTACTTCCTGATCCCGATGCTCCTCTACGTGGTCAGTTCGATCTTCGCCCATGAGCTTATACCCGCAATACCTTTCTGGGGATGGATCCTGATCTACGTGATTCCCGTCTCCTTCATCAACATACGAGGGGTGGAAGTCGCGGCGAAGGTGAATTTTGTGGTGACCGCCCTGATGATCGCGGCCCTCTTGGCATTCGTCGTGGCGGCCGCCAAATACGCGATTACCGGCCACGGCGTCTCGCTCCTCTCCATGAAAGCCGTCTACAACCCGAAGACCTTCCAACTGCAGGCGGTCATCTCCGGGTCGGTCTTGGCCGTACTCTCCTATCTCGGGTTCGACGGCATAACCACGCTGTCAGAGGAGGTCCATGGATCGGGGAAGAAAATCAGCCTCGCCATTTTCATCGCCCTTGTCATCCAGACGGCCCTCTATTTCAGCATCGCGTATTTCGGAGCCATCGTGGCCCCCGACTTCACCGCCTTCAAGAACCCCGATACCGCCTTTTTTGAAATGGCATACACCGTCGGCGGCTCCGCGCTGCAGATCTTCATCACCCTGGTGATAATCATCTCCGGTGCTTCGACGGCCCTGGCCGGCCAGGCTGCAGCCAGCCGCCTGCTGTACGGCATGGGCAGGGACAGGATGATCCCCCGCGGAATCTTCGCCTATCTGCACCCCACCTACAAAACCCCGACCTACAACATCCTCTTCATGGGTGTCATAGGCATCTTTGGCGCACTCAATATCAGCTTCGCCAACCTTGCCGACATGGTCGCCTTCGGCGGGCTCTTCGGATTCATCTGTGTCAACCTCTCTGTCATAGCGCACTACTACATCAAAGGCAAAAGCGGCAACTTCGTCATGCATGTATTCGTTCCTCTGTCAGGCATGGCCATATGCGGTTACATCATCGCCGGCATGAGCAACCTGGCTAAGACAGTAGGTCTGAGCTGGATGGCGGTAGGGATCATGTACCTCCTCGTCCGGTCCGTGGTTTCAGAGGACTTCAAGCAAACCCTTGCAACCAACTCCTTGATCAATCCCGACGCGGTCCCGACCGAAGACTAGGCTTCCGGACCCCGAATTTCCGACAGGCCCGGTTTAATCACCCAAATTTCAACGGAGAAAAAAATGGCGCGAATTCTGAGGATCGATCTGGCAACAAGAGAGAGTTCATACGATGTTGTCCCGGCGGCATATGCCGATTTAGGCGGCCGGGCACTCTCCTCCGCGATCATTTTGGCCGAAGTCCCCCCCGCTGCCGATCCTCTCGGCCCGGACAATATCATCGTGCTCGCCCCAGGAATCCTGGCGGCCACCACATTTCCCAACAACGGCCGCCTTTCGGTAGGGGGCAAAAGCCCTTTGACCGGCACCATCAAGGAGGCCAACGCCGGAGGAGCCGCGGCGCAGAAGATCGCCCGCCTCGGGATCTCGGCAGTCGTGATCGAGGGGACCTCCAACGAGCCGGTGACGCTCAGGATAACGAACGACGGGGTGGAATTCGGGTCGGCGTCGTCCCTGTGGGGCATGGGAAATTTCGCCGCCGTCGGGGAACTGAGGGAACAGTACCCGGGCACCGCCCTCATCACCGTCGGCCCGGCAGGCGAAAAGGGGCTCAAGGCATCCGCGATCATCGTGACCACCCATGACTACCATCTGCGCGCGGCAGCCCGGGGCGGGTTGGGAGCGGTGCTCGGCACCAAAAAGGTGAAGGCGATAGTGATCGACGATACCGGCGGGCCGGGGGTCGTGGTCGCCGAACCCGAAAAGTTCAGGGATGCATCGAAGAAGGTAACGGACCTTATCCTCAACAACCCCCTTACCGGCGGCTTGCGGGCCTTCGGGACGCCGCTCCTCGTGGGGCTCATGAACGAGATGGGCGGGCTGGCGACCAGGAACTTCTCCCGCGGCAAGTTCGAGGGGGCGGAGAAGATCGGCGGCGAGGCCTTCGCGAAGGTGCTGGGGCAGAGAAAAAATGCCGCGGCGGCGCATGGATGCATGCGGGGATGCCTCGTCCAGTGCTCGCAGGTTTATACCGACGAACAGGGCGAGGTCATCACCTCCGGGCTGGAATTCGAGACCGTCGGCCTGGCCGGGAGCAACTGCGAAGTCGACGACCTGGACGCCATCGCCCGCTTCGATCGGGCCTGCGACGATCTCGGCCTCGACACCATCGACACAGGCGCTGCCATCGGCGTGGCGATGGAGGCGGGACGCATACCGTGGGGCGACGGCGCCAAGCTGGCAGAGGTCGTGGAGTCCATCTACCGGGACGAGCCTCTCGGGTTGCTGGTCGGCAACGGGTGCGCCGAGGCGGGGAGAGCCCTGGGCGTGAGCAGGGTCCCGACCGTCAAGGGGCAGGCCTTATCCGCCTACGATCCCCGGATACTCAAGGGGACGGGGGTAACCTACGCGACCTCCACCATGGGCGCCGACCACACCTGCGGCAACGCGCTTCCCAGCCCGGCAAACCCCGACTACGATCCGGCCGACCCGAAAGGGCAGCACGAGGTATCGGCTTTCCTGCAGTCCTATTTCGCAGCCATCGATTCTCTCGGGATGTGCCTCTTTGCTTCCCTGTCGTTACTGTCGGCCCCCGAACTCCAACAGCTCCTCGTGGACGCGGTCTCCGCCAAGCTAGGCAGGGAGCTTCCGCCGGGCTACGTCATGGAAATGGGCAGAAACGTCAGCTGCCAGGAGCGCAAATTCAACGAGCTGGCCGGGTTCGGCGCCAAGGACGACAGGCTTCCGGAATTTTTCACCAAGGAGGCCCTGGTTCCTGGCGGAACCGTATTCGACGTGTCGGACGAGGATCTGGACAGGGTTTACGCCCTGTAGATCCCGTAATCGTTTTTCCACCAACTGGGAACCAAGGAGGCCTCAAGTCATGCATGTCGCGACATCGAAGTCAGCAGGCATTGGAGATCAAGGCACAACGAATGGCCAGTGGTTGAAGGATCAGATGAATCCGTACTTTTTCGTCGCCATGGCGGACGAGCCCGAGGCAATGGGCGTCCTCACCCGCGATCTCGGCCTCCTTCGCCGCAACCGTCGCATCATCCTGGCAGACAGGGAGAAGGCCCTGATCATGGCGATGGTAAACCAGCCGGGGACCTTGTACGACACGCTGCGCAGTATCTCGGAGAAGGAAACCTCCTATGCCATGTTCGCCCACTCCGAGGGGCCTCTGCCGGGGCTCGATCAGACGCTGGAAATCCAGCGCTTCGAGTTCGACCGGAAGAGCAACCAGGAAATCAAGGACGGGGCCGAAGCCCTGATCCCCGCCGGGGTGCGGCGGCTGGTCCTGAAGGAGTTGAAGGCCCATCATCACGATTTCGACCTGAAGAGTTTCGACCGCCTGCTGCGCATACTATGGCTCAACAACGAGCGCTATGTCACGGTCTCGCCTCCTGCGCGCGTCGCCCAGATCCTCTCCCTGTACCAGAAAGCGAACCTCCGCGGCGGCCTTTCCCTCGATGTCGAGCCGATCTCGGGGAAGAAGGAATCGCGAGTACTCTTTGCGGTGGCAAACCCGCCGCAAAAGGATTTCTTCCTCCAGATCATGGAGGTCTTCAAGCGTCTGGGTCTGGGGGTGAATCGTGCCTACTGCCTCACCGTCAGCAACGGCATCCACCCCTACTTTCTCGGGACCTTCTACGTGCGCCGTCTCGACGGAGCCTTGGCGGAGGCGGATCCGGAGCTTTTCTCCCTTCTGCAGCAGGAACTCTACAACATCCAGATCCTGGGGCCCCATTCCCAGACCTACAGGGAGTTCGTCGCCACCGGAACGATGAGCGGCATGGACGCATCGCTCGTGAACGCCTTCATCTCGTTCTGCCAGACCAACCTGGGGCACAACCAACCGGACCGCTTCGGCATGGACGACGTGCGGAGCGCCTTTTACAGTCATCCCGACATCAGCCTCCAGTTGGTGCAGCTGTTCCGGGCGCGCTTCGACCCTGCCGTCGCAAACCGCGCCGGCGTCTGGGACCGGCTCCTTGCCGACGCCCGCAAGGCCGTCGAGGGGTACAATACCGGCCACCGCCATCTTGACGAGGTCCGCCGGGACATTTTCCACTGCTGCCTCCTCTTTATCCGGCACACGCTGAAAACCAACTTCTTCGTGCTGGAAAAGGAGGCCCTCTCGTTCCGGCTCGATCCCGCCTACCTCGCTGAGCTGGGCATGACCTACACCGCCGACCTCCCCCAGGCCACACCATTCCGGATCACCTTCTTCTCCAGCCGCTTCGGCTTCGGCAACCACATCGGCTTCTCCGACATCGCCCGCGGTGGGTGGCGCACCGTCATCGCCCGGACCAAGGACGACTTCGTCACCAACGCGAATACCCTTTTCCGGGAGAATTTCGTCCTGGCGCACACCCAGCATCTGAAGAACAAGGACATCTACGAAGGCGGCTCCAAGATGGTACTGATCATGGACGCCTCCGACCTGACCGGCAGCCAGGAAAGGGAGCTGGAGACCTGGCGTCTTTACAAGCTCCAGTACGGCGTGATCAACGCCTTTCTCGACATTTTCGTGACCGAGAACGGGGTCGCCAGGCACCCCCAGGTGGTCGACTACTACCGCGAGGATGAACCGATCGAGTTGGGCCCGGACGAGAACATGCATGACGTCATGATAGAGGAGATCGCCCGCCTCTCTCGCAAACGCGGCTACATCCTCGGCATCGGCATCATGTCCAGCAAGGAAGTCGGCATCAACCACAAGGAGTACGGGGTGACCTCCGCCGGAGTGGTGAAATTCGCGGAAATCACCATGGCCGAATTCGGCATCGACATCCGCAAAGCCCCCTTCACCGTCAAATTCACCGGCGGCACCAACGGCGACGTGGCCGGCAACGCGATCCGTCTGCTGCTGGAGCGCTGCCCGCAGGTCTCCATCCGCCTCATCCTCGACGGCACCGCGGCTCTGTGCGACCCGGAGGGAGCAGACCACGACGAGTTGCGCCGCATCCTGCTCAAGGAGGACCTGCACGCCTTCGACCCGGCAGCCCTCCATCCGGGAGCGTTTCTGCTCTTCAGGACCGGCAGCAGGACCGAGGGCTTCAGGGAGCTCTATCGGAAAGTCAGCAGGAGCAGTGAAGGTCTCCGGGAAGAATGGATTTCCATCGACGACTTTTCCCGGGAATACAGCGGGCTGGTCTTCTCGGTTGCGGCGGATCTCTTCATTCCCGGCGGCGGGCGGCCCGAGACCATCGACTCGAATAACTGGGAGCGCTTCTTCCTGCCGGACGGGACCCCGTCGTCCAGGATAATCGTGGAGGGGGCCAACTCCTTCATCACCCCCGACGCCCGGATTCAGCTGCAGAAACGGGGCGTGATCATCCTTAGGGACGCGTCGGCCAACAAGTGCGGCGTCATCTCTTCCTCCTACGAGATCATCTCCAACCTCCTCTTTTCCGAGCAGGAGTTCCTGGCCGAGAAGGAACGGTATGTCAAAGACGTGCTGGAGATCCTGGAGACCGTGTCCGAGTACGAGGCGAAGCTGATCCTCAGGCGACGCCGGGAAAACCCGGCACTTCTTTGCACGGAAATCTCCGACGCAATCAGCACCGAAATCAACGGTCACTACAGCCGCCTCTTCAAGTTTTTCCAGGAGCGCCCCGAACTCTGCCTGCAGCCCTTCTACCGTCGCGCCATCGTCGGCCATCTTCCCGTCATGGTGCAGACAGACGCCCGCTACCGAAACCGGATCGGCAGGCTCCCCCGTAAGTACCTGTTCGCCATCCTGGCAGCGGAGCTCGGCTCCTCTATCGTGTACCGGGGGAACCAGGATACCGCCTTTGAAGACGAGGTCCGGCTGCATATCGCCCGCAATTTCCCGCCGGTGGCGCAGGGGATCTCCCATCACCTGCACCGGCAGCCTTTCTGAACCGTTG
>NZ_JBXKJL010000395.1:0-2042 GCF_056994735.1 Geomonas sp. | reverse complement strand
CCACGATGAAATCGAGGCCCAAAAGGGCCAGCGAGGAAAAGAGCATGACGAAGGTGGTGGCGTAGCTAAGAAGCCCGAACTGCTCCGGGCCGAGGTAGCGCGTAACCCAGACGCTGACCAGAAGGCCTGTGCCCATGCGCAGGACATTGTCGGCAAAGAGCCACCCGGTGTTGCTGATGGCTTTCTGCAGGGCTTGACGCCCCTCCACCCTGCTCTTTATAAAAGCTGGCAGGTATTGGGTCCAGGCATGGTCCATACTTAGAGTTAAACCTTAATGTTGAACATCTTTTCACTAGAGTGCAATTATGACCGTGTATTTACCATATATCCTGTGTGGAGGCCAGGGAATTCGGCGGCGGCACAGGCTCAGGGCCATCACTGATACAGGCACGGTAAGGATTGGACTGACAGCAGGCTTAATGTCATTGCTCTAATCATTTTACTGGTGACTCTGTTCCGCGTTTTAGCCTTGCCCGCTGCTGTTGTAAATGTTATAGGAGTCACTATCTGAGGTGTGGGGGCCGGCTGGGAAGAAGAGGCCGGTGACCAGGGAGAACTGAGGAGGGATCATGAAGGCGTATTTCTATGCGGCTTTTCTATTGACTGCTTTTGCCCTGCCGGCTTATGCCGGCCACGGCACTATCGAAGAGACTGATGATGTCATCATAGTCGAGTACACCGGGGACGCGGCTGACAACCAACCGGCGAAGAAGGGGGAGGCGCCGCCACAGGGGCAGTCTCGGCAGGCCACGCCGCCGTCTGAGACGGTGCCGCCATCGACCCAGGTCGCCACGGGCGACGGGGATGGCGAACGGACGGCCAAACCCCGTACCTCGGAAGATTACGAGGCCCGCAAGAAGGCGAGGGCTGAAAAACGCGCCGCCCGCAGGGGAAGGGGGCTCGACCCCGGAGCTATCAGTGTTGAGGACTAAGGCAGGAGAACGTTCACGGATGGTGAGGCGACTGCGGAGATGTCGATAGCGGGACCCCTGATGGGATCTCTACTGAAAAGCCCGTGATCTTTTGGATCACGGGCTTCTTTTTATTCGGAAGTACCAATCTTCCGCCAGCTTCCAAAACTGTCATTCCCGAAGCGATTCTGATCGGGGATCCAGCTCCTAAACGACGGGAAATCTGGATCCCCGATAAGGGCATTCGAGGATGACAATCTCATAGCGGAAGATTGGCGCTAATTAGTTTCCACTTTGTCGGAGCTCCCCTCGATGGGCGGGAGCTACTGTCTTTCGACTTCCCCGGAGCTGCCGCGGTGGCGGTGAGCTGCTCTCTTTAGTCCTTAACCATCAGCCACCGAGAGACCGGGAATGAGAGCAAGACGTCTAGCCCTCGATGCTCTCCCTCTTCCCGGCCTCTCCGTGGCCAATGGTTTCGCCTTTCGTCAGCGCTGATGGAGATTCCTTTGCCACGATGGCCAGGGTAAAGGCGGCCACCGGCAGAGTTCTACTTCTCCCTGATTCCGTACGGTGTGCCGAACAACGACGGCACCTTTATGACCCTGCCGATGGCAAAGACCAGTACGCAGCTCGCCGCCATGATGGCGCCATCCAGCAGGATCGCGGAACTCCAGTTCCCCGTCGCATCGCGAAGCGCACCTGCCACGACCGGCGACAAGACAGCACCGATCTCGGCAACGAGGTTCCACATGCCGAAGGCCGCTCCGCGCAGTTCGACCGGAGCGAGATCGGCCGTGACGGTGTAGTTGACCGCCTGCAGGGCGAAGAAGACCACCCCCGACACGAAGAGAAGTATCGACATTACCACCAGGTTTTTCTGCCCGGACATGAGGTATGCGGCGAAGATGAAGATCAGCACGGTAAGGGCAAGCATCAGGGTGGCCAGGGAGTTCCGACGGCCGTTGTGCCTTAGGGCCATGATGTCGCCGATCTTTCCACCGAGCGGGAATCCTATGAAGCCGGCCAGGCCGTTGAAGGAAGCGACCAGGGCCGCGGAGGAGAAGGCGCCGCCGCCGAATTCCTTTACGATCTCGACCGACCAGTAGCCGTAGAACCAGAGATGCCAGCAGA
>NZ_JBXKJL010000394.1:0-3731 GCF_056994735.1 Geomonas sp. | reverse complement strand
AGGAGACGAAGTTGTAGGGGTCGATCCCCATGTGGGTGAAACGGCCGATCACGTCGAAGACGTTGTTGGCGTGGACCGTGGTGAAGACCAGGTGGCCCGTCAAGGCCGACTGCACGGCGATCTGGGCGGTTTCCGAGTCGCGGATCTCGCCGACCATGATCTTGTCCGGGTCGTGGCGCAGGATGGAGCGCAGGCCGCGGGCGAAGGTGAGTCCCTTCTTCTCGTTGACCGGGATCTGGGTGATGCCGGAGAGGACGTACTCGACCGGGTCCTCGATGGTGATGATCTTCTCTTCCCCGGTGTGGATCTCGGTCAGCGCGCCGTAGAGCGTGGTGGTCTTGCCCGAGCCTGTCGGGCCGGTGACCAGCACCATGCCGTAGGGCTCCTTGATCATCTTCCTGAAGCGCTTGACCTCGTGGGCTGCCATCCCCAGCGTCTCCAGGGTGAGCCCCCTGAGGTCGCTGGCGATGCTCTCCTTGTCGAGGATACGGATGACGGCGTCCTCGCCGAAGGCGCTGGGCATGATGGAGACACGGAAGTCGATCGACTTGCCTCCGATGCGCACCTTGAAGCGGCCGTCCTGCGGGATGCGCCGCTCGGAGATGTCGAGCTCGCTCATGACCTTGAGCCTGGAGATGAGCGGCCCCTGGAAGTGACCGTCGATCGGGTCGGTGGCCTTGTAGAGCACGCCGTCGATACGGTACTTGATGATCACCCCTTCCTGGGTGGTCTCGATATGGATGTCGGACGTGCGCCTGGTGAGCGCGTCCAGGATGGTGGAGTTGACCAGCTTGATGATGGGGCTGGTGTCGGCGGTGACGTTTTCCACCGAGAGGACCTCTTCGCCCTTCTCGGTCTCGGTCACGAGCTGCAGCATGAAGTCCTCGGAAACCTCCTTGAGGACCCGGCTCGTGCCTTCGCCGCGCTTCAGGTGAAAGCCGATCTCGCTTTCCTCCGCCACCTTGAAGAGGAGCGGGCGCTCCAGAAGGAGCGACATCTCGTCCAGCTTGACCACGGCCGTCGGGTCGGAGATGGCGGCCACCAGCAGGTCGCCCTGCAGCTCCAGCGGGATGAAATGGTAACGGTAGACCATCTCCGGCGGGATGGCGTTGAAGATGGTCTCGTCGGGACGGAAGCCCTTGAGGTCCACGTACTCCATCCCGTACTGGTCGGCCAGCGCCTTGGCCAGGGCGGTCTCCGAGATGAGCCCGTCGCCCAGGCAGATGGCGCCCAGCCGTTCGTTGGTGGCCTGCTGCCGGTCGAGGGCGTAGGCCAGCTGGTCCGGGGTCAGCTCCCCCTGCTCCAGCAGTATGTCGCCGAGTCTCTTTCTTCTGAATGGTTTAAGCATATATTCTCAACCTACTGTGCTCGCGATCTTGAAGATCGGCAGGTACATGGTGATGATGATGACGCCGATCACCACCCCCATCACGATCATGATGGCGGGTTCAATGGCGGTGGTCAGCACCTGGAGATTTCTTTCGATCTCCTCTTCGAAGTAGTCCGAGATGTCGGAGAGCATCTCCTCCATGGAGCCGGTGGTCTCGCCTACGGAGAGCATGCGCAGAGCCAGGGGCGGCATGAGCTTGATGCTCTCCAGGGCGGTGGAGAGCTTGCTCCCCTCCTCGACCCGCACCACCGCGGCGAGGAGACCGCGCTCCAGCACGCGGTTGTTGAGGGTCCCCACCGACATCCTCAGGGCCTCGACGATGGGAATGCCGCTGCCAAGGACGGTGGCCAGGGTGCGGGTGAAGCCGGCCACCGCATAACGGGTCGCCACGGCCCCGATGAAGGGGATCTTGATCTTCATGTTGTCGACGGCGAAGCGCCCGGACTCGGTTTCCTTCCAGCGCCTGAAGATGGTGATCGCCACAAAGACAAGCGCCACGAACAGCAGTACGTAGCGCTTCAGGAAGGTAGTGAAGGAGATCAGCATCTGGGTGGGCGCCGGCAGGGCAGATCCTGATTCGGTATAGATCTGGCTGAAGGTCGGGACCACGTAGACAAGGAGCAGCGATATGGCGATGACTGCCACCGTGATCAGTATTGCCGGGTAGAAGAGGGCCGCTATGACCTTGCCGCGGAACCCCTCTGTCCTCTTGAGGAAAGCGATGTAGCGGCGGATGGTCTGGGGGAGGTCGCCGGTGCGCTCGCCTGCCATGATCGATGCTATGTACAGGTGCGGGAAGACCCGCGGGTACTTCTCCAAGGCGGCGGAAAGCGCCATCCCCCCCTTGACGTCCTCGCGGACCGCCGAGAGTATCTCGTTGAGTTTCCCCCCCTCCGACTCGAGGATGGTATCGAGCGCCTGGATGATGGGGAGGCCCGCCTTGAGCAGCACGAGGAGCTCCTGGTTGAAGAGGAGAAGCTCCTTGTTGCCGATCTTCTTGCGGCCGACGCCCCTCTCCATCAGGAACTGCAGCGGCTTCTTGCGGAGCTCGAATACCGTGTAGCCCTGTTCCTCCAGGGTCTGCCGAAGGAGGTCGGCATTGACGGCGTCGAACTCCTTGACCACGATCTTGCCGTCGGAGGAACCTATCTTACATGTGAAGATGGACATAAGCCACTATGAGTACCATAAAAGAGGAAGAATTAAAACACTAAAACCTTTGGGGAAATTGGCAGGAACGGGAACGCGGGCGGAGTCTCTGCCGGAGGGGTGACTGTGCTCCTTGAGGATGACAGCGGCATCACCGGCAGGGCGGCCGGACCCCGGTCTCCATTTCCTGGTCCCCCTCGGGGTTCTCAGGCGTTGGCCATTCCGACCATCCAGGCCACGAAAAAGACCAGCAGGGCGATGCCCCAGCAGAGGGAGCCCCTGCGGTCGAAGACGCCCCTGGCGGGAAAGGCCCTGAGGATGAAGCCGACGGTGCTGGCGACGAGGCCCCAGATCCCGGCCAGGCAGACCATGCTCCAGAAACTCGCCATCATCCCCTCCCCGCCAAAAGCGGCCGCAACAGCGACCCGATCTTGAGCTTCCAGACCATCAACACCGCCTCGCGCACGATCCGCTTGGACATCTTCGAGGTGCCGGCATGGCGGTCGATGAAGATGATGGGGACTTCGGCCACCCGGTAGCCCCGCTCCACGCAGCGGAAGTTCATCTCGATCTGGAACGAGTAGCCGTCCGAGCGGACGCGACCGAGGTCGATCCCCTTCAAGGCATGGGAGCGGAAGCACTTGAAGCCGCTGGTGCAGTCCGAAATGGCAAGTCCGGTGATGACCCGGGTGTAGACGCTGGCGAAGTAGCTCAGCATGAGGCGGCGCAGCGGCCAGTTGACCACGCTGATGCCGTTCAGGTAGCGCGACCCGATGACGACGTCGCACTCCTTGATCTTCTCGAAGAAGAGCGGGAGGATCGAGGGGTCGTGGGAGAAATCGGCATCCATCTGGACGACGCAGTCGGCGCCAAGCTCGAGGGCGCGGGCGAAGCCTTCCCGGTAGGCGGAGCCAAGGCCCAGCTTCCCGGCGCGGTGCAGCACGCTGACCCTCCCGGTCTCGGCGGCCAGCTCTTCCGCGAGCTTCCCGGTACCATCGGGGGAGTTGTCGTCAACGACCAGCAGATGGATGTCGGGATCCAGGGAGAGGATCTGCCTGGTGAGCCTTTCCAGATTGTCCCGCTCGTTGTAAGTCGGGATCACCACAATCGGTTTCAACGGTTTCAAATCTGACTCGCTTTCCATTGGGGTTACAGGTCGCCGCCGGCCAAAAAAAGGGTCTCGATCACGGTG
>NZ_JBXKJL010000393.1:0-4642 GCF_056994735.1 Geomonas sp. | reverse complement strand
TAACGGGATATGTCGCCGCGCTGGCGGTGAACGGAGCGGTGACGCAGAACGTGACGCTCCCCTTCGTGACCTTGAGCGGGAAGACGACGGACAGCAACGGGGTGGCGGTTGCCGGGGTAAAGGTCTCAGTTCCCTACACGAGTTGGACGGCGAACGGTGCTTCCTATACCTGCCGCAACGACGGCTCCTCTACCTACCAGGTGCTCTCTGACGCCGCCGGCAACTACAGCATGGTGCTCCTGCCGTACAGCAGCTATCCTCTCAATATTTATGCGCCCTCTGGCGGGCAGTTCGTCAATGCCGCTATAACCGGCTACAGCATGCTTTCCAGCAAAATCCAGAATATCATCCTCAGCAAAAGTGTTCCCGAGCACAAGTTGAGCGTTACTTTTGCCGGAACCGGGTCAGGGGCTGTATCAAGTTCACCTGCCGGCATTTCTTCCCAGGGACAGCAGGCTTCCTGGTTCTTCGACGCCGGGACCGTTGTTACCCTGACCGCGACTCCTTTGCCGGGGGCATCCTTTGCAGGTTGGACAGGTGCCTGCTCTGGAACAGGCGCCTGTACCGTTACGGTGAACAGCGACCTCTCCGTTGCAGCAACGTTCACTGCAAAAAGCCAATTAACGGTCACCTTTACCGGAACCGGTTCAGGCTCGATAAACTCAACGCCATCACTACTGACGTGCTCATCCGGGTCATGCTCGGCAGATCTCGATGCCGACACAATCATTACCCTCATGGCAACACCCGATGCCAACTCTACCTTCGACGGCTGGCAGGGCGCCTGCGTGAACAAAAGCGGCAACTGCACCTTGACGGTGAACGGCGCTACTTCCGTTTCTGTTGTTTTCACCAATGCCCCAATGGTTAAGGTGTTTGGCACTGTTGAAACACCCTTCTCGCTGCTCCAGTCGGCATACCAGTCTGCGGCTACCGGAGACAGTATAGAGAGTAGGGAAGGGGGCTTCGCAGAGAATCTCATCCTCGACCGGCCGATGGCAGTGAGAATCAAAGGTGGTTTTGATCCCTCGTTCAGCACGGTAACAGGCACAACCGAGATCGCAGGTTCGCTGATAATACGTGACGGTACGGTTCGTGTGGAAAATGTCGCCGTCCACTGAGTTACGGGTAAGACAATCAAAACCTTCACCGGTCCTGGTGAAGTATCGATAGTTTCATATGGGTTCGTTTTTCCGACCGCTCCAGTCAGTCTGCTGGAGCGGTTTTCTTTTGCCCAACCGGTTGGCACTGTAGCAAAAGGGTGAGCTGACTGTTGTTACTCTGAAGTATTTATTCTTTCTAATGTTATTTATAGGCTAAGGAATACTTGCACAGTCATAGAACCTAGTGACCGGCTCTTACAAAAAACAGCAGCATTAATTGATTGAGCAGTTCACCCGGAAACCGGCGCAAGCTTTCAGAGTCTTAATATTGTTTAGTTGAATCAATCTGACAAGCGAGTGTCATTTCAATATCTTACTACTGGACCAGATGCGGAAGTTGAGTATGAGCTCGTCACAGGACTGGAGAAAGTAATTGACGTATAAGTATGTTCATATTACCGTGCAGTCATTTACATAGTACCATGAGGTTATTTTTTGTCTGCACACACAGATCTTTGACACAAGGACATTGAAGGGGGATGGTATGACAGGCAAACGGGAAGCTTCGGTACGGATGACACTACTGCGGGGGATCAGCTTACTTTCGTTGACGCTCTTCTTCTTGGGTGGATGGCTGCTCCAATCGGCCGATGCCGCTACCCAGAGCGGCAGCCTTACCAGCGGCCAGTGGGCCTACTACGATATCACCCTTGCCACGCCCCAGAAGGGGGTGCGCCTCGTTTTGTCCAGTTCAGCCTCCAGCGATTTTTACCTGTATACCGGCAGCAATCACGCGGCCGGCACGCTGGTGGCGGGGAGTTCGGGGCAGACCCTCCACACCCTGCTGGTCCCGGACTCATCCCTCACCGACGGCGCAACCTATCACGTCCGCATCCACGCCAATGCCGCCCTTACCTTCAGCTACACCCCCGACCTGGCCTATTGCCGGGACCTCCCCTGGGACCCGGGCACCGCCCTGTCCGGGACTAACATCATGAATCAGCCCGATACCGCCGGTGGTGACTATCTCTTCCGCATCACCAGCCAGACTTCGGCATACGGCGCCTGGCGCACGGTCCTGAATGTAACCGGCGGCGAGGCGGATTTTTACCAGCAACAGACCACCCCCCCTCTCGGCGACACCACTTACAAATCGACCCAGGCCGGGTCCGACGGCTTGATACTCGGCGCCAGCCAGTTCGACAACAACCAGACCTGGTACCTGCGGGTCCATGCCGCGCCGAACGCCACCTGGAGCATTTTCAGCGGGGACATTTATGTCCAGGATCTGGGAGCGGTAAGCGATACCAGCTCCAACGCCACGGCAACGATCGGACGCGAGGGGATGTACTATTTCAAGGGGAGCGTCGATGCCGCCACCCCGGCGTGGCGACTGTGGCTCAACGGCAGTGCAAACCAGATGTACGTCAGCAAGGGGACGGCGCCCATCAAGACCCCGTGGTCCGAGGTGGCGGAGCAGTCGGAAGCCGGACAGATGCTGCTGGTCCCCCCCTATCTGACCAGCGCCCTCTATCTGGTCGGTGTCAAGGGGACTCCCGGGAGTACCTTCACGCTCGATTCCCGCAAGCAGGCCATACTCACTCCCAGTGCCGTTGCCGGGTACAGCCAGGGGGGGGGAGCCGCCAACTTCGACTTTACCCTTTCCAATCAGGGTAATAACGGCGGGTTCGGCTACCTCACCTACAAGATCGATGTGCCGGTCCAGCAGATCGCCTGGCAGGTGAACGTCGCCTCGGGTACCGGGCAGAACGCCGATGTCTACCTCCGCAAAGGGGACGTGCCGAACCGCTGGAACAATGACGCCCTCTCAGAGGCGCCTGCCGGTGTCATCGACAGCATCACACAGGTGCCGCCCACCCTGACCGACGGCGCCTGGTATGTCACCGTTTACGGCACGGGCACCTATACCTTCACTCTCACCAGCAAGAATCCGCTCATTACCGGGATCTCGTACATCAACGACAACCTGACCCCATTGAAAACCAACGGCGTCTACACCACGCAGAACTATCAAACACTCTGTCCGCCGCTGGAGTCAAACAGTGCGGTTTCCTGCAAGGCAACAGCCATTGGCAATGCGGCCGGCGATGTAAAGAGGTCCGGCTGGCAGTATTACCAGGTGAGCGACATCAACTCCCAGCTTGGCTTTCTTGGCTGGCAGGTTGACCTGGCCGGGCAGGTGGCCGGCAGCGAGATCGCCCTGCGCAGAAATGCCGTGCCGGCACGGTGGCGTTTCCGGAGCGGCGGCAGCAGCTACAACACCTATGTTCAGGAGGCAAGCCAGGTGGATGTCTCAAGCACCCTCGGCTTCCTCCAGCATCCCGGGCATCAGGCGGACATCTGGTATGTCGGCGTCAACACACCGGATCAGGCACTGGGCGCCTTCCAGCTCACGACCCGGGAGATTCCCACCCCTTCTTTCACGCTCAATGATGGATCGTCACAATGCCAAAGCGATGCCTCTTTATGCTCGAACAGCGTGACAGTTGTGAGTCAGCCGGCCGCTACCTGGAAATGGTTCAAGGTCACCATTCCGGCTGACTCAAGCCTTTTGGGTTGGGACCTGCGGCTGCAGGTGACGGGCGGCACTCCTCAGATGGTGGTGCGGCGTGACCAGCTGCCGGCGGATTTCGGCACCACTCAGTTCTACTACGGCTCCTACTATTACCTCTATGGCTCCAACATCTGGAGCAGCGGGGCTCAATGGGCAGCCGGCGGAGACTGGACGGGACGCTATTACATAAACGCCAGCCAGGGGGTGTTCGACCCCAACAAGTACCTGGTCATGGGACTGGGGAGTCCGCTGGAGCCCGGCACCTACTATGTCGGGGTAAGCCGAGGGGCGAACGATTCGAGCACGACTCCCTTAAGCTACACCCTGGTAAGCCGGGGGATCGGGATAGGGAGCGATTCGAAAAGCGTCGCCTGGCCCATTCAGGTGAAGGATCTGGCGTTCAGCGGGACGGGGAGCAGCGTAAGCGGGACCGGTCTCGCCCCCAGGGAGGCTGCCTATTACCGGGTGACGGTCCCGGCAGGAACGAAGAGCTGGTCCGTCAACATGGCTCCGACGACCGGAGAGGCGCTCATGGCCGTGCGCCGGGGCGCCCTGCCGAACGTGATGGCGGGATATTTAAGTTATGTCCTGAGTGATTCTGATTATTCAGGTTACTTTGCAGGGGTCAAACGGCAGAAGGACGGGAAAGAGTTCTTCTACAAGTATGCGGACAGCACGGGAACGACCATCAGCAGCGGTGTCTACTATCTGGCGGTGATCAGCGAAGGGCAGAGTCCTCCGTCCACGAATGATATCGGCACTGGTGGGGTCAGCTATACCCTGACGAGCGTCGGCGAGATGCCAGTAAACGACAAGACTGCCTCGCCGCTGGCCGTGGCTGCGCCGGTCACCTGGGCGGGGGAGAGCCTTTCCTACGGGCAGCAGAAGGTGTACCGTTTCCGGGTGCCTGAGGGGCTGACGAGCATGGAGATCCGGTTGAAGAACCGGATCGGGAATCCCAAGA
>NZ_JBXKJL010000392.1:0-2936 GCF_056994735.1 Geomonas sp. | reverse complement strand
ATGCTTGGGTATGCGGGTGCGGCCTGGGCGACCTTCGTCTGCTACTTCCTGATGATGCTGCTCTCGTACTTCTGGGGGCAGAAATACTTTCCCGTGCAGTACGAGGTTGCCAAGATCGCGGCATATTTCGCCTTTGCCATGGCACTCTTCTTCATCAGCAAGGCATGGCCGTTTCATGACCGCCTGCTGCTCTTTGCGGCAAACGGCGTGCTGTACGCGTTCTTTCTTGGGGTGGTCTTTTACAAGGAGAACCTCTCCCGCCTGTTGATCAGAAAGACGGGCGGGGCATGATCAAGGGAAGGCCCTTCAGGCTTTGACTTTTGTCTGATACGAGGATTCATCCACTCGCCGGAAGTACTCGTCCCGGCAGAAGTTCTCCACACCGACCATGGAGGCAAAGGCCTCCTCGAATCCGTCGATTCCGATGGTGAAGACGCCATGCCCGTAGACGATGGCGCTGCCGGTGTCGCCGATAACAGGTGGCACCCGCTTTGCGAGCCCCCCGGCCCCGATCTCGCCGGCGACTACCGGGGTAAGGCCAAGATAGCGCACATGGGGGCAGTCCTTCCAGCAGTCCTTGATCGAGCACTCCTTGGTCTGGCAGAGCATGCTCATGATGACGGCGAATTTCGGGTGGCCATGCAGGATGACCTTCGCCCCGCTCTGCTCCAGTATCTTCCGATGGGCGAGGAGTTCGCTCGATGCGGTGATGCCGGTGGTGGAGGAATTGTCGGCGGGGACGCGGTCGATGCACCCTTTCAGCTCATCGAGGCTGGCGGCGGTCTGGGAGATGTAGATGACGTCACCCGCGCGGGCGGAGATGTTGCCGAAGAAGGAATCGACCAGCCCCCTCTCCACCGTGTAGCGCCCCACCGTCTCGATCTCCGACAGGATTTCATCAGGGTCGTCCGAAAGGTTCTCCCTGAACTCAAGCCCCTCCGCTGACAGCGGCCTCAGCCACTGCCTTCTGAACTCTTCGAAGGCATCGCGCTCGCCCGGCAGTACGAATCCGTCCGTCAGCAGGTCCTGAAGGTACTTCACGAAGGTGGAATGGAAGACGGAGGAGTAGTTGATATAGGCCTGCTCGACGGTAATGGCGCCGACAGCCACTATCCCTATCCCTTCCACGATGACGCCTTTGCGATTTCCCAGGAGCCTGGCAATCTGCGCCGAAGGGTCCTGAGCCAGCTCGTCGCGGCGCAGGAAAGGGATGTCGTGGAGGAAGGTCCGCGTCTCGGTGTCCTGGGGGAGAATGCAGTTCTCCTCTTTCGGTGCCCGGCGCAGCAGGAACTCGGCGAACGGGAGCGACGGCCGGGCGGCCACCAGTGCCAGGGAGTTGAGACGAGAGAGCGTAGCGCCGGCAAGCGCTGCAAGCTCCGGGGCCCCGGCAGTGATGAGGACGTCATCCTGGGCCGCGATAGCGATCAGCCCAGGGGTGGCGGAGCGGTCAGAGACAAGTTTTCCGGTGTACTTCTCGATTTGATCTTTCATGTCCAGAGGGTTTCACTTATCTGCACAGGACTACTCCTTCAGCTTAGGAGCCGCACACCCTTCGAAAAGCTCAGGGTGAACGGCCGTTTTGGCGTCACGCTCAGGGGTAAAATGGCTATTTCGGGCGGCAGGCTACAGGCCGTTCGTGCTGAGCCTGTCGACGCACCGTGTAAAGATCGTCGTCCCTACTCTTGAAGGGGATGTGCTCCTCAAGGCATGGTCTCGACCAGAGACGAATCGGCGAAGGTCCCCTCCGGAGTGAGCCCCCGAATACGGTAGTACTTCTGCAACTCTTCATCGAAGCGCGCCCGGTCGATCGGCGGGACTTCTATCCCCTCCCCCGCCGTCCCCGGCTCCGTGAAGAAGCGCGGGGGCAGGAGGTCGTCGGACACGCTGAAGCCGTTTTCGCAGTTGTAGAAGCGCTCGGTGAGATAGATCCTTTCGCCGATGGCCTTCAGCGATTCGGGCGTGTACTCCACGCCTGTCACCGCAGAAAGGAGCTCGCCGTATTCCTCGAGGGTGGCGCCGAAGAAGGCGAACTTGCAGGCGACCAGCGAGTCGACGGCGGCGTTGACGTCCTCGGCGATCTTGATGATCCTGGCCTTGCCGGAGAAGGAGAATCGATCGGTCGGCACCGGTTTCCTGAGGATCTCGTGCGAGATCGGGTAGGCACGAAGGTGGCAGCCCCCCCGGTTGGAGGTAACGTAGGCAAGGGCCATCCCGTAAGCGCCACGCGGATCGTAAGCCGGAAGTTCGAGCGACTTCACCGTCATGGAAAGCTCAGGTTTACCACGCTGCTTCGCGAATCTGCGCGAGCCGAGGCTGAGCAGCAAGCCCTGGCCTCGCTGGAAGGCGATATCCGACAGCAGGCCCGGCACTTCTTCCGCGGTCGGAAACTGCCCCCTCTCCTCCCCGTATGCGGAGAGCGTTGCCGCGGCGGAGATGGTGTCCATCCCCAGCTCGTTGCAGAGCGTGTTGGCCTTGACGATGGCGTGCAGGTCGGAAATCCCGTTCAGGGCACCGAAGTGGTTGACCGTCTCGTACTCGGGAAGAGGCTCCCCTTCGCTGCTGGCCTTTTTGCACTGGATCGGACAGCCGTAGCAGCCGTCCTTCTTGGCACCGCACTCCTTGCGGATGGACGGGCCTGAATAGTTGCCGGCATCGGCGAAGTAGGTGGAGCTGAAATTTTCCGTCGGAGCCATCCGCCGCTGGGCCATCAGGTCGACCAGCGCCGGGGTTCCATACTCGGAGATCCCCAGTTCACCGAAGATGACGGGAGAAGCGCGGAAAAGGCGCATGACGTCGCCGCGGGCGTGGTCGAAGCGTTCGCGGTCGGCGATTTCCGTTACGCCGGAACCATTCACCGTAATCGCCTTGAGCCCCTTGGCCCCCATGACGGCGCCGAGGCCGCCGCGCCCTATCGAGTTCCCCTCTCCCATCATGAT
>NZ_JBXKJL010000391.1:0-21784 GCF_056994735.1 Geomonas sp. | reverse complement strand
ATGCTTGGGTATGCGGGTGCGGCCTGGGCGACCTTCGTCTGCTACTTCCTGATGATGCTGCTCTCGTACTTCTGGGGGCAGAAATACTTTCCCGTGCAGTACGAGGTTGCCAAGATCGCGGCATATTCCGCCTTCGCCATGGCACTCTTCTTCATCAGCAAGGCATGGCCGTTTCATGACCGCCTGCTGCTCTTTGCGGCAAACGGCGTGCTGTACGCGTTCTTCCTTGGGGTGGTCTTTTACAAGGAGAACCTTTCCCGCCTGTTGATCAGAAAGACGGGCGGGGCATGATCAAGGGAAGGCCCTTCAGGCTTCCTATTAGTACCAATCTTCCGCCAGCTTCCAAAGCTGTCATTCCCGAAGCGATTCTGATCGGGAATCCAGCTCCTAAACGGCGTGAAATCTGGATCCCCGATAAGGGCATTCGGGGATGACAATCTCATAGCGGAAAATTAGCGCTAATCAGTTCGTGTGATGGCAGAAATACTATGACAGTTTTGACAACGGTTTCAAATGAACTGTGGAATGCTTTGTCACCGAGTGCCTCCACATCTTCAGCAATGACCACCATGTCGAAACACTTACACTGCTTCTGTCCCTGTGCCACCGTCAAATATGATGACAGACCAGATTAGCCGCGGCTTAACATATCGCGCTCTCTGGTAGTCGCTTGCTTATTGTGCTGCAAAATGTTACACATATAGGTTAGTTTTCAAATACCAATAACAAGAGAAAGTGTAGCTGTTTTAGCTCCTTGGAACCGCTCTCTTCTCAAGCTGGATGCCATGAAACCAATTATTGCCATCGTCGGACGACCGAACGTCGGGAAATCCACCCTTTTCAACAGGCTGGTCGGACGCCGCAAGGCGATGGTCGACGATATGCCGGGTGTTACCCGGGACCGAAATTACGCCGAGGTCACCCGCTTCGACGTCCCCTTCATCCTGGTCGACACCGGCGGGTTCGAGCCGGAAACCAAGGACCGGATGCTGCAGCAGATGCGCGAGCAGTCGCGCTTCGCCATGGACGAGGCCGACCTGATCCTCTTCGTCATGGACGCCCGCGACGGGCTGACTCCCGCCGACCGGGACGTGGTGGAGATGCTGCGCCGGGTCAACAAGCCGATCTTCTACATCATCAACAAGGTCGACGGTGACCGCCTGGAAGCGGCTGCGGGCGACTTCTACTCGCTGGGGATCGACCGGATCCACACCATCTCCGCCGAGCACAACCGCGGCGTGGGCGACCTCATGGACGAGGTCGTCGAGGCGCTGCCCCACGATACAGACAAGATCGACGATGACGATATCACCAAGATCGCCGTGGTGGGGCGACCCAACGTCGGCAAGTCGACGCTGGTGAACCGCCTGCTGGGTTACGAGCGCGTGGTGGCGAACCCCACCGCCGGGACCACCAGGGACGCGGTCGACACCCGTTTCATGGTGAACAAGAAGCCCTACCTCCTGATCGACACCGCTGGGATCAGGCGCAAGGGAAAGACCACCGAGAAGATCGAGAAGTACAGCGTCATGGATGCCCTGCGCTCCATCGAACGGGCCGACGTGGTGCTGATCGTGCTGAGCGCCGAGGACGGGGTCACCGAGCAGGACTCCAAGATCGCCGGCTACGCCTACGAGGCCGGGCGCGGCTGCATCTTCGTGGTCAACAAGTGGGACTCTCTCTCCAAGGACAACGCCTCCATGGGCAAGTTCATCGAGGAGATCAGGCGCAGCTTCAAGTACCTCCCTTTCGCGCCGATCCTGTTCATCTCCGCCACCACAGGCCAGAGGACCGGAAAGATCATCCCCGAGGTTGACCTGGTCATGGAGCAGTTCTCCAAGAGGGTCTCGACCAGTGAGCTCAACCGGGTCTTCTCGCAGGCAACGGACGACAACCATGCCCCCCTTTCCCAGGGGAGAAGGGTGAAATTCTTCTTCGCCACCCAGGTCGCGATCAAGCCCCCTTCCTTCGTGGTATTCACCAATCAGCCGGACGGGATCCACTTTTCCTATGAGCGCTACATCATGAACCGGTTTCGCGACGCCTTCGGTTTTACCGGGACTCCGCTGAAACTTCTTTTCCGCGGCAGGGACAAGAAGCAGTCCTAAATCATTCTTTACTTAGAGGTTACGATAGTTTAGTATGATGAGAATTTCGATCCCATCATTCACATGAGAGAGCAGCGGCCATGAGTCTCGTCGGAAATTTGGAAGACCTTGGGCTCGGCGAGATCCTACAGATCGTGAGCCTGAGCAGAAGATCCGGCGTGCTCTCCCTCGAAAGTCGTGGGCGGGAGGCGCGGGTCATCTTCCGCAGCGGCCAGGTGATCAGGGCTACCTCCACCACCTTTCAGCAGAACCTGGGCGAGGTGCTGATCCAGAAGGGGGTCATCGATCTCGTGACCCTGAAACGCGCCCTGAGCATCCAGGCTGACGAGGGCTATACCCAGCTCCTGGGCGCGATCCTGATCGACCGCTTCGCGATCAGCCACGACTCCATCGAGGCCGTGGTGAGGGAGCAGATCGAGAACGTCGTCTATTCCCTCTTCGCCTGGGCCGAGGGGTCTTTCGAGTTCGAGCTGCAGGAGGTGGCGGAAGGGGACGCGGCAAACTTCGACGCCGTCCAGTTCATGCTGAAGCAGGGCTTGAACCCGCAGTACCTCGCCATGGAAGGGTCGCGCATCATCGACGAGCAGCGGCACCGCGCCGAGTCGGGCGAGGAAGAGGGGGCGACGCAGGAGGAGAGCGTCGACTTCGCCTTTGACCTCCTCCAGGAAACTCCTGCCCCGCCGGCGGAAAAGGCGCACCCCCCGCACAAGCTCCCGCCCATTGAAGTTTCCTTTCCCGAGCCGGTAGCGAAACCCGCCACCGCCGGTCATGATTCGAAGGCCCCGGCCGCCTCGGCCGAAGTACCCCCCCATGATACCGATTTCGCGGCTATGGATCCCTTTGCCGCCGACGCGATGGTTGATCCCTTTGCCGCCGCTGCAACGGTTGATCCCTTTGCCGTCGCTGGAAACGTGGATCCTTTTGCCGCCGCTGCTGCCCGGGCAGAGGAGCCGGCTGCCCTACCTTCAGAGACCCAGCCGCTGGTGCTGGTGGACGACGACCCGGAGACACTGGGGGCGCTGACGCCCCTCCTGGAAACGAAAGGGTACCGAGTCTACGCCATCGAGCGCAGCGAAGACGCCCTCATCCGGGTCGACAACCTCTACCGTGAAGGGGTCCGCCCCACCGTGGTGGTCGACCTGATCATGCCGCGCATGGACGGCACCGGGATAGTGGGCGGGCTGGAGCTGATGGAACTTCTGCGCAATAACTTCCCGGAACTGCCGGTCCTCGCCCTCACTGACGTTCCCAACGAGGAGGCGCAGAGAAAGACCCGCGGCATGGGGATTCCCCTGGTGATGAAGCCGGTCAAGGCGGAGCTTGAGGATTCGCTGCACGATTTCATGCCGATCCTCTTCGCGGCACTCACCCACGTCGAGACTGTGGTCGGCGCGGCCGGGCTCAACCGGGTCAACATCGGCGACGAGCTTCGCCTCGAGATGGGCGAAGAGCCGGCGCTGCCGGCGCCGCAGATCCACCAGAGCGTCGGGGTTTCCCAACTGCGGGGGATGCTGGAGGAGCTTAACAATCCGCAGCTGGGAGGCGGCATCATCCTGCTGGTGCTCCGTTTCGCCGCCGAGTTCATGAACCGCGGCGTGGTGCTGCTGGTGAAGAAGGATTTCATCCAGGGGCTGGGGCAGTTCGGGCTCGACGACCGGGACGGCAGTGCCGATGTCAGGGTCAGGAGCCTCCGCATACCGAGGAACGAGCCATCGATCTTCAGCCCCGTGCTGGAGACCAAGTTCACCCTGAAGGGGCCGTTCGAGGATTCGGTTGGGAACCGTCTATTTCTGGACCAGCTGGGTGGAGCCAGACCCGGCGAGGTATTCGTGGGACCAGTTGTCAGCGAGGGGAAGGTGGTCGCGGTGCTGTACGGCGACAACCTCCCGGAACAAAAACCTGTCGGCGACACCGAATCGCTTGAGATCTTCCTGAGCCAGGCCGGGATAGCAATGGAGAAGGCCCTGCTGCAGCGTAGGCTGCAGGACCAGGGACGGGGGGAGAATTGACGTGAAGAGGATACTCATAGCAGAAGATTCCAACACCATGCGCTCGATGCTGGTCTCGACCATTGATGAGCTGGAAAAATACGCCATCGTGGAGGCTGCCAGCGGGTTCGAGGCGCTGCGGCTTCTGCCACGCGAGCAAGTGGACCTGATCATCACCGACATCAACATGCCCGACATCAACGGTCTGGAGCTGATCAGCTACGTGAGGAACAACCCGAACTACCAGTCGATCCCGCTCTTCATCGTTTCCACCGAGAGCGGCGACCGCGACCTTGAGAAGGGGAAGGCGCTCGGCGCCAACGAATACCTGATCAAGCCCTTCGATCCTGCACGGCTGCAGGAATTGATATGCAAGTACCTTGACTAACTGTGAAAGGTGAAAGGTGAAAGGTGAATAAAGGCAGAAGGTTTTTCGACCCTTCACCCTTCACCCTTCACCTTTCACGGGGTTCTTATGACAGAGGAAAACATCGGAAAGGCGGTCAAGGATTTCCTGGCCGAGGCTGAGGAGATCCTGGACCAGTTGAGCCTGGATCTGGTGGCTTTGAGCGACTGCGCCGACGGCGGTGACTACAACCCCGACCTGGTGAACTCGGTCTTCCGGGCCGCCCATTCCCTCAAGGGGCTCGCCGGGATGTTCGGCTTCACCGAGATCGCCGACCTGGGGCACCACCTCGAGAATCTCCTCGATGCACTGAGGCTGGGGAAGGTCGAGCTGGACCAGCGGGTGGTGAGCACCCTCTTCGAAGGGACCGAACTCCTCGGTCTGCTGGTCCGCAACGCGGCCGAGCCGGGGGGAGAGCCGGTCGATGTCTCCTCCGCCATGCAGCACATCAACGACTGCCTCACCAATAAGCCGCAGGGATCGAACGAGTCACCCCTGGCCCGACTGAACATCCCCGAGCGGGTGCTGAGCTCCATGACCGAGTACGAGGAGCACCGCCTGCTGGAGAACGTCAAGAAGGGGAGGCGCATCTATTCGATCCACGTCTCGCTGCTCCTCTCCAGCTTCGACTCCGAGCTGATGGAGCTGACCGAGCTGCTGAAGCAGGTGGGCGAGGTGATCAGCACACTCCCCTCCGCCTCTGGCGGCCTCGATGCCGGCATCGATTTCGAGATCCTCTTCGGGTCCGAAATGGGAGTAGGGGAGCTGACCCCGCTCATCGACCGCGAACACCTGACCATCACCATGTACGGGGGAGAAGCCGCGGCCGACAGAGGCCAGGCACCGGCGCCCCTGCCGGTCATGCCGTCGCAGGTCGAGGAAGAGATCCCGCAGCCCTCAGGCTCCATCGAGAGCTCGGTCAGCGCCAAGAGCATGAGCCGCACCGTGCGGGTAGACATCGGCAAGCTCGACCTCCTGATGAACATCGTGGGCGAGCTGGTCCTCTCCCACTCCATGATCGCTGAAGTGGCCGGCCGCATGCGCCGCGACGGACTGACCATCCCGGGGCAGGACCTCTCCAAGGCGGCCAAGGGGCTGGAGAAGAAGCTCTCGGAACTGCAGAAAGGGGTCATGGAGATCAGGATGATCCCGGTCGGGCAGCTCTTCGAGAAGATGTCCCGTATCGTAAGGAAGATTTCCCGGGAGCAGGGCAAGAAGGTCGAGCTGAAGCTCTTCGGGGCCGAGACCGAACTCGACAAGCTGATCATCGAGGATATCTCCGACCCGGTCATGCACATCGTGAGGAACTCCATCGACCACGGGATCGAGACCCCCGAAAGGAGGGCAGCCCTCGGCAAGGACGAGAAGGGGACCATCACCCTTTCGTCGTTCCAGAAGGGGAACCATGTGGTGATCCAGATCGAGGACGACGGCTCCGGGATCGATCTGGGCCGGGTAAGGCAGAAGGCGGTCGACCGCGGCCTGATCAGCTCGCCCTTCGACGTGAGCGACAGGGAGGCGCTGGAGCTGATCTTCCTGCCGGGCTTCTCGACCGCGGAAACGGTGAGCGACATCTCCGGGCGCGGGGTCGGCATGGACGTGGTGCGGACCAACATCGCCAACCTCTCCGGGATGATCGACCTCGACAGCTCCCTCGGCCAGGGGACCAAGGTGACCATCACCCTCCCCATCACGCTGGCCATCATCAAGGCGCTCATCATCACCACCGCCGGGCGCACCTATGCCCTCCCCATCACCTCGGTGCTGGAGAGCATCATCGTCGAGCGCAACGAGATCAAGACCGTGGAGCGCAAGGAAGTCATCCAGCTGCGCGAGACCACGCTGCCGCTGCTGCGCCTCTCCCAGTTCTTCGAGCTGAAGGGGGCCGCCGCCGCGCCCGAGACCTTCTACGTCGTGGTCGTGGGGGTCGCGGAAAAGAGGCTGGGGCTGGTGGTCGACGACCTCCTCGGCCAGCAGGACATAGTGATCAAGTCGATCGGCGAGACCTTCGCGGGTTTCAAGGGAATCTCCGGGGCGGCCGACCTCGGCGACCAGCGCACCATCCTGGTGCTGGATGTGGGCAGCGTGATCAGCGAGGCGACTCGCGGGAGTGCCTGATGTACAAGGCTTTTTACGGGCTGATCGAGAAGCCCTTCAGCAAGACCCCCGACCCCCGCTTTCTCTACATGAGCAGCGGCCACCGGGAAGCACTGGCGAGGCTCGAATACGCGGTCGAGGAGAGCGAACTGGCCCTTTTGACCGGGGAGATCGGCTGCGGCAAGACCACCATCTCGCGGGCCCTCATGGACCAGATGGGGGATCGTTACCATTTCCTCTTCGTCTTCAACCCGCGGCTCACGGCGGACGAGCTCCTCAGGGTGATCGCCTCGGGGCTGGAGGTGGGGACACCGTCGCTGAAGAAGGACGAGCTCCTCAGGGAGATCACCGGGGCGCTCTACCGCCTGCACAACGAGGGGCGGGTCCCGGTAGTGGTGATAGACGAGGCCCAGATGATACCGGACCGGGAGCTTTTCGACGAGATCAGGCTCCTGACCAACTTCCAGCTCGACGACAAGAACCTGCTGAGCGTGATCCTCATGGGGCAGCCCGAGCTGCGCGTCATGCTGGCTTCGCCGGTGTACGAGCCCTTCAGGCAGCGGATCTCGCTGAACTTCCACCTGGCCCCGCTGGGGCTGGAGGAGACCCTGGAGTATCTCGATTTCCGGGTGGCCGCGGCGGGGGGGGAGCCGGGGCTCTTCTCCCCGGACGCGGTGCAGCGGATCTACGAGCTTTCCGGCGGCGTGCCCAGAAGGATCAACGCGGTGGCGACCAACGCGCTCCTGATCGGCTTCGGCAGGGACGCATCCTGGATAGACGCGGCGATTGTCGACGAGGCCGCCGGGGAACTGCTGGTTTAGAACCCTTTCTGGCGCGGGATTAAATTCGGATCAAATCTGATCGTACCTCGCAACCTTTAAACGGGGTTGGGGGTACAATCCGGAGCTGGTTGTTCAGGGCGCTTGTCAGGGGTTGTGCTTTGGATTAATCCGAAGTTATCAGATTTGATCCCGCGCGAAACGGGCTTGGTTGAAGGTTTTGGGGATGGCGACCAACGCGCTCCTGATCGGCTTCGGCAGGGACGCATCCTGGATAGACGCGGCGATTGTCGACGAGGCCGCCGGGGAACTGCTGGTTTAAACCCTTTCTGGCGCGGGATTAAATTCGGATCAAATCTGATCGCACCTCGCAACCTTTAAACGGGGGTAGGGGTGCATCCGAAGCTGGCTTTGTTCAGGGAGCTTGTCAGGGTTTGTGCTTTGGTTTAATCCGAAGTTATCAGATTTAATCCCGCGCGAAACGGGTTTGGTTGAAGGTTTTGGTTTTAAGGGAGTAGAAGATGAATCTCGCGGAGATCAGAAAGAAGGCGCAAAAGGGAGTAGCTCCGGCGGAGCCCCCCACCGTTGTGCCCCCTGCGGCCGCAGCGCCGGAGGCCGCGCCGCAGCCGCCTGAGACGGAGTCGGCGATCGAGTCCGCCGAGCCCGTGGAGTCCCCGGAGCCCGCCGGTTTCGAATGGCGCTCCGACTCTCTGGACGATCCGCTACCTGCGGAGTTCGACCCCGACGATCTCGACCAGTTCGACCCCGTCGCGGTCATCCTCAAGGGACGCGAAACCGCCGACATGGACGGCATGGTTTCCCTCAGCGCGGACACTGCAGCGGCGACCCTGGAACTCCTCTGCTTCAAGGTGGCGAGCGAGGAATACGCCATCGACATCATGGACATCAAGGAGATCATCAAGCCGCGCGAGGTGACCGAGGTGCCGCGGGTTCCCTCCTTCGTGCGGGGGGTGCTCTCCCTTCGCGGCATCATCATCCCCATCTTCGATATGAGGGTGAGGCTGGGACTCCCGGACTCGACCTCTACCGAGCGCGAGCGGGTCATCGTGGTAAACCGCCAGAGCGGCCTGTGCGGCGTGCTGGTCGACGAGGTGGTACAGGTGGTGCGCATCCCGCAGGCCGGGATCGAGCCTCCGCCGGTGGTGCTGGAGGGGATCGATCGCGATTTCGTCCAGGGAATCGGCCGGGTGGACGGGCGGATGCTGATCCTCCTCGACATGGAGAAGGTGTTGGACGTGAGTCTGTTTTAGGCTAAGGGCTAAGGGCTAAAGGCTAAGGGAAATGAGAAGGGAGGTGGACGCCGCAAATGCGCCCTTGCCCGCTCTTCCTCTAGTCCCCGGTCCTGGCCGCTACCCGTTACCTGCAATGCGGAGGGCGCATGGGAAAGAACACGATCCTCGTGGTCGAGGATGAGGAGAGCCTCCTCAAGCTGGAGACCATCCTCTTTACCTCGAAGGGGTATGCGGTTACCGGAGCCAGGGACGGCAAGGCGGCCCTCGAGGAGCTGGCTAAAAGCACCCCGGACGTCGTGGTCCTGGACATCATGCTCCCGCTGATGGATGGCTTCGAGGTCTGCCGCAGGATCAAGGAGAACCCGGAAACGAGCCACGTCCCGGTGGTGATGCTGACCGCCAAAAAAAGCACCCTCGACCTCGAGCGGGGCAGGACGGCCGGTGCCGACGCCTACATAACCAAGCCCTTCAAGTCTGTGAAGGTGCTGGAGGTTATCGACGAACTGATCAAGAAGGCCGGGGCGGCTAAAGGAGGGGGAGCGTGAAGCAGGAGCTGCAGGAAATACAGGTCGCCTGCGTGAGGATGGAGGAAGGGCTCTATGCCGTCGACATCATGCGCATTAAAGAGATCATCAGGCTCCCCAAGCTCGCCCCGCTGCCCAGGGCGCTCCCCTTCGTGGAAGGGGTGATAAACCTCCGTGGCTCGGTGATACCGGTGGTGGACCTGAGGAAGAGATTCGGGCTCGCCGCGGCGGAGAACCGTGAGACCTCGCGGCTGCTGATCCTCTCGATGGCCGGCCAGCCGCTGGGGCTGATCGTGGACGAGGTCACCGAGATGATCACGGTCCCCATGAGGGAGCTCAAGCCGCCGCCGCGCGGTGTCCGCCTGGTCGGCGGCGAGTACATGGTCGGGCTCTTCCTGGTTCAGGAGGTTCCGGTCATGCTGCTCAACATTGACGCGCTGCTGACGTTCAAGGAAATGGCTCAACTCGGCTACCTGACGCCCCCCAAGGGGCACACCTCCCAAATGGAAAAGAGCACCGCATGCTGATAGTCTGCCCAAACTGCAAGAAGCGATTCGACGTCAACCCGGCCGTACTCGAAGAGGGGAGAAAACTCCGCTGTTCCAGCTGCAAGGCTGTCTTCCGCATGGTCCGCAAGGCCCCGCAGCAGGGTGAGCCGCCGGCGGCTCCGCCGGTCCAGGAGCCGGTGCGGGAGCAGGTCCAGCCGCAGGTCCGGAAACCGGTGCTGCCGGTCGTGGAGCAGAAGCCTGAGCGGCAGGAACAGTTGCAGGAACCGGTTCAGCAGGCCCCGGCGCCGCGGGGCGGCCAGATCAAGGTGGTGGTGGCCAACGAGAGCCGCGCCTTTTGCGATGCGGTGCGCAAGGTCCTGTCGACCGAACCTTTCGAGGTGGTGGTCTGCAACGACGGCAAGGTGGCACTGGAAACGGTGGAGAGCGTGCGCCCGGATCTGCTCCTTCTCGATGTGGCGCTCCCCACCATGTTCGGATTCGAGGTCTGCGAGCGGGTCAGGCAGAACCCCGACCTGGCGGGCACCAAGATCGTGCTGATAGCCTCCATCTACGACAAGACCCGCTACAAGCGGTCGCCGAACTCGCTTTACGGCGCCGACGATTACATCGAGAAGCACCACATTCCGGACTCGCTTGTGCCGATGGTTTACCGCCTGACCTCCGGCAGCGTCCCGCCGGCTCATGATCCGAGCCAGTCGGACCTGGCAAGCCAGGAAGAGACCCGTACCGAGATCCGTGAGGCGGAGGTCAGCGAGACCACCGCTCCCGCAGTTCCGCCGGTTACCCCGCGGGCGCTGGACATGGAGGAGCCTCAGCCTCTGATCGGGACGGCCCTGAGCGCCGCCGCCGAGAGCGTGGCGATGCAGGAGATCGTACCGTTCGAGGAGATGGCGCCGCTGCCGGAAGCACCCCCGGTGGCGCCTCCGCAGGCCAGCGCAGCACTCTCCGAGACCGAGGTCAAGGCCAAGCGCCTGGCGCGCATCATCGTTTCGGACATCGTCCTCTACAACCAGGCCAAGGTGGAGCAGGGGGTGCGGGAAGGGAGCTTCTATGCGCTGCTGGCCGATGACATCCGGGAGGGTGATCGCCTGTACCGTCAGCGCGTCCCCGAGGATGTGCGAGAGAGAACCACCTTCCTCAAGGACGCCTTCGAGGAGTTGATAGCAAAAAAACGCGCCGAGCTGCGCATCTAGGAGAACCGCCCTGGTCAGCAATCTCGAACATATCGCTGAGGAGCTTCGCTCGCCTGACGAGGAGGCTAGACGTTTCGCTGTCGTCGAACTGGCTCGGCACCCCCTCGATCTGTCCCTGCCGCTGCTGTTCAGCGCCATGGGGGACGAGAGCTGGCGCGTCAGGAAGGAGGCGGTGGCCGTCCTGGTCCAGGCCGGGCCGGGCCCGGAGGCGGTGGAGGGGCTGATCTCGCTGCTGCGGGCCTCCGACAATGCGGGTCTCAGGAACTCAGCGGTCGAATCGCTGGAGCGCCTGGGCTCGGTGGCGGTGGGGCCTCTTTGCCGCTACCTCGATGACCCCGACCACGATCTGCGCAAGTTCATAATCGACATCCTCGGAAGCATCCGCTGCACCTCCTGTGTCCCGCTGCTGGTGAAGGCGCTGGAGGACTCGGACCCGAACGTGCGGGTGGCGGCTGCGGAAAACCTCGGAAAACTGGGGGATCCCGCGGCGGTCCCGTACCTGCTGAAGGTGCTGGAAGGGGACGAGGTCTGGCTGAAGTTCACGGTGCTCGACGCCCTGGCGCTGATCGGTGCCCCGGTCCCGCTCTCGACCCTGGCCCCCCTGGTGCGGGAAAAGCTCCTCAAGCGCGCGGTCTACGACTGCCTAGGTGGCGTGGGCGCTGCCGAGGCGATCCCGGTGCTGCTGCAGGGTCTGCAGGAGAAGGGCAAGACCCCGCGGGAGGTCGCGGCCGTGGCGCTGATGCGGGTCAGGGGACGCCTCTCCGCTGATGAGGTAGCACCGCTGGTCGATCTGCCGCTCAGGGAACTGAAGGGTGGGGCGGCGGTTGAGGCCATCTTCTCCTCCTTCGGAACTGCCGACGCAGCGCATCTCGAGCCGCTGGTCCGCCTGGCCGGCATCGTCGGCGACGAGCGGGCCAGCGTCCCGCTGCTGGAAGTGGCCGGCCAGGAGAGGATGACTGCCGCCTGCCTCGATGCCTTCCGGGGGATCGGAGCAGCCGCGCTGCCGCAGCTGCTGGTCCACTACCGGAGCGCCGAATACGACGGCCGGGTCATGGTCGCCCATCTCCTGGGAGAGCTCGGTTGCCGCGAGGCTGCCGATCTCCTCTTCAGCGGGCTGGCCGACGACGGCCCCGAGCTTCGTGCCGCCTGTGCCCGCTCGCTCGGAAAGCTCGCCCCTGAGGGTGCTTCCGGGAGGCTTGCCCGGCTCCTCGATGACCTGAATCCCCAGGTGCGCGGCGACGCACTCGAAGCCCTGCAGCGCCTCTCCGGCGCCGACCCGGGCGGGATCGCCGCCCTTTGCGCCGAACTCTCCCGCTCTGCTTCGGCCGAAAAGAGGCGCCAGGCGGCGCTGCTCCTTTCCGGGCTCGCCGACAGCGAGCGTCTCTCCCTCTTGGCCAAGGACGAGGACGCCACGGTGCGCCGCGCCGCGGTAGCTTCCCTGGCAAGGTTGAGGCTCCCGGAAACGGTGGGGCCGCTGGCCATGGCGCTGGCCGACGAGGACCCGGAAGTCCGTGTGGCGGCAGCCCAGGCGCTCTCCGAGATCGGGGGGGCGGAAGTGCTCGATCCCCTCATTCTCGCACTGGGCGACCTTGACCCCTGGGTGCAGAGCGCCGCACTGAAGGGACTCTCCTCCCTGGGCGATCGCGCGGCGCTCCCCGCCGTGAAGTCGCTCCTCTCCAGGGCGCAGGGCCCCGTGCTGATTGCCGCCCTTTCGACCCTGGCCGCCGTGGGCGGGCCGGAGGAGTTGGCCGCGATCAAGGGCGCGCTGGCCGACAGCGACGAAGAGGTGGTCGAGGCCGCCATCGGGATCCTGGCCGGCACTGGCGCCGACTGGATCGAGGAACACTCGCCGGCGCTCATGGCGCACCGCCACTGGGCGGTGAGGCGCTCTTTCGCGAGAGCCGCGGTACGGCTCCTCGGCGTGCGGGCGCTTCCCCTTCTCAGGGAGGCGCTGGCAAAGGAAGCGGATTCGCTGGTCAAGGACGAGATCGTGGGACTGATGGGCGGGCTCAGCAATGCTATTCAGTGAACCAGCACTCCAGCTGACCGAAGAGGAGTTCCGCCTGATCAGGGATCTGATCTACAACCACTGCGGCCTCTACTTCGACGCGGACAGCAAGTACCTGCTGGACCGGCGCCTGCTGCAGAGGGTCACCCTCCATGGACTGTCGGGCTTCAGGGAGTACTACCAGTTTCTCAAGTACGATCGCCGCAAGGATGAGGAAATCTCCGATATCATGGATATCCTCACCACCAACGAGACCTACTTTTTCCGCGAGTCCTTCCAGCTCAAGGCCTTCACGGACGAGATCATTCCCGAGCTGATGCAGTCCAAGCAGCGCGACCGCACCCTCAGGATCTGGAGCGCGGGCTGCTCCACCGGCGAAGAGCCTTACACCATCGCCATGCTGTTGCTGGAGCTCGACTGCTTCCAGGGGTGGCGCATCGAGATCGTGGGCACAGATATCAGCCAGAGGGTGGTTCAGCACGCCCGCAAGGGGATCTACTCCAAGTCCTCTTTCCGCTGCACCGAAGAGCGCTACCTCAACCGTTTCTTCACCGAGGCGGAGGGGGGCTGCCGGGTCTGCGACGAGGTGCGGGAGCTGGTCACCATCAGCCACATGAACCTGTTCGACGCCAACCGCCTGGCGCTCCTCGGCAAGATGGACGTGATCTTCTGCCGCAACGTGATCATCTATTTCGACGAGGATTCCAAGAAGCGGGTCATCGAATCGTTCCACAACACCCTGCGCAGCGGAGGATACCTGCTGCTGGGGCACTCAGAGTCGCTAATGAACATTTCAACCGCCTTCTCGTTGAGGCACCTTAAAAACGACATGGTCTACCAGAAGACGGCTCCCACCCAGAACGGAGCTGCCAGGTGAAAAAGATACGGGTAGTAGTGGTCGACGATTCGGCCTATAACCGCCGCGCCATCACCCGCATGCTGGAGGAACTCCCCGGAGTCGAGGTGGTGGGGTACGCCACCAACGGCGAGGAGGGGATCCGCCGGGTGATCGATCTTACCCCTGACCTGGTCACGCTCGACCTGGAGATGCCGAGGATGGACGGTTTCACCATGCTGCGCATCCTGATGGCGTCTTCGCCGGTGCCGGTGATCGTGATCAGCTCGACCAGCGGCGACGAGAAGGTCTTCAAGGCCCTTGAGCTCGGTGCGGTCGACTTCATCGCCAAGCCGACCACCATCATCTCCGAGGAGCTCCTGAAGATCCAGGCGGACCTCCACGAGAAGGTGCAGGCGGTTTTCAAGCTGAACATGGCCAGGGTGCAGAAGCGGTACGAGCCCGTGCTCACGGAAGAGCCGTCGCTGCCGGTAGCGAGGCCGAGCGGGGCCGCCGCCATCGACGTGGTGGCCATCGGCGCCTCCACCGGCGGACCTCCGGCCCTGCAGCGGATCTTCACCGCCTTCAGCGAGCCCGCGCCCTTCGCCATCGTGATCTCGCAGCACATGCCGGCGGGTTTCACCAAGGCCTTCGCGGAGAGGCTCAACCGCTGCACCGGCTTCGACGTCCGGGAGGCGAAAGACGGCGATGAGGTCCTGCCGGGGCGGGCGCTGATAGCGCCGGGTGGGAAGAACCTGCTCTTCGCCAGGATGGCCGACCGGGTGGTGGCCCGGGTGGTCGAGCCTGGCAAACAGGATCGCTACATCCCCTCGGTCGACGCCATGTTCTGCTCGTGCGCCGACGTCTTCGGAAGGCGGATGCTGGCGGTGGTGCTGACCGGGATGGGGAACGACGGCGCCAAGGGGGTTCGGGAGGCCAAGCGGCTGGGGGGCCAGGTCGTGGCCGAGTCGGAAGACTCCGCGGTGGTCTTCGGGATGCCGCGCGAGGCCATAGCGACGGGGCTTGTGGACCGTGTGGTCCCGATAGATTTGGTGGTGCGGGAGATCGTGCAAAGAAGCGGCCTCTCTACTCGATTTGGTTGATAAACAAGAGAAAGCGGAGTGTGTATGCAAAAGGACGACGAGCGGTTGGTGCACAGCAGGGGTGAGGAGTTCCTGCAGGTTTTCAAGAAGGGAGCCGAGTTCACCCAGGAGCTCCTGAAGGAGAACGAGCGGTTGCGCTTCCGGCTGCTGGAGCTGGAGCAGAACCAACCCAATGAAGGTGGCGAGGGCGCGCCCGAGGTGCAGAAAATGGCCGAGCGTATTGCCAACCTCGAACAGGAGAAGCGCGAGATCCTGGACCGCATCAAGCAGGTCGAGGAGGAGAACCAGGACTTCGCCGCCCGCTACCTGGAGGTGGAGGACGAGAACAACAACCTCGCCAACCTCTACATCGCCAGCTACCAGCTCCATTCGACCCTTGATTTCAAGGAGGTGCTCCAGATCATCACGGAGATCATCATCAACCTGATCGGGGCCGAGGAGTTCGCCATCATGCTCCTTGACGAGAAGAGTGACGAGATCCAGGCCGTGGCGACCGAAGGGGTCGAGCGCCAGGAAATCCCGCACGTCAGGCTGGGCAAGGGGGTGATCGGGCAGGTGGCGGCCTCCGGGGAGAACTACTTCGCCGAGGACGTCGAGGGCTATGAGCGCGACTTCGCCAGCCCGATGGTCTGCATTCCGCTGAAGATCAAGGAACACGTAATCGGGGTGCTGGCGATCTACAAGCTCCTGATGCAGAAGAAGGAATTCGCCCCCGTGGACTACGAGCTCTTCACGCTCCTGGCCGGGCACGCTGCCACAGCCATCTTCAGTTCCAGGCTCTACAGCGACTCAGAGCGCAAGCTCTCGACCATCCAGGGATTCATAGATCTGTTGACGAAATAATCAGTCGTAGCACGGGGGGATTTGGTCAGATGTCAGAATACAATGTTTTGATAGTTGAAGATTCACCAACCATGAGGCAGCTCATCGCTTTTGCTTTGAAAAGGATCAGGGGCGTCAAGATCGTGGAGGCCAACGACGGGGTTGACGGCTTGAAGAAGCTCTCTTCCCAGCGTTTCGACCTGATCCTGACCGACATAAACATGCCGATCATGGACGGTCTGAAGCTGGTCAGTCTGGTCAGGAACGACGTGAATTACAGGTCGATCCCGATTGTCGTCATCACCACGGAAGGTGCCCAGGAGGACCGCGAGCGCGCACTTGCCCTGGGGGCCAACGACTACATCACCAAGCCGATCCAGCCCACGAGGATCCTCGACGTGGCGAAGAACCTGCTGAAGATAGTGTAGTTTGTACCCCGTTGTACCCCGCTCACCTCTGAGTCCCCTCCCCCCTCGCGGGGGAGGGCCAGGGTGGAGGGGAGCCGCCAGGAAGAGTCACCGCCCCCTCCGGATGGACCGTTCGCTCCCTGTCGCCTGGGGTGAGGGAAGGTCCGACCCTCTCCCGGAGGGCGAGGGGGAAGTTGACAAGGAGGTCACGAGTTGAGCCCGACCGCGTCTGCACGAAGGGCACCCCGCACACCACGTACCCGCCCCCGGAGGGGGAGGTCCAGGGAGGGGGGAGTCCGCCGCGATAGAGATTGATGATATTTCAAATGCCGCATTAGCATTGAATATAAAATACACTTAGCATCCCCCGAAGATGGATGCATGGAAGGATGGCTTCGATGGAAGAGAGATATAACCCGAAAGCGGTTGAAGATAAGTGGCAGGGATTCTGGGCCGAGCACAACAGCTTCAAGGCTGTTGAGGACCCGGCAAGAAAGAAGTACTACCTGCTGGAGATGTTCCCCTATCCCTCCGGGAAGATCCACATGGGGCACGTCCGGAACTACTCGATCGGCGACGTTATCGCCCGTTTCAAGAGGATGCAGGGCTACAACGTGCTGCACCCGATGGGCTGGGACGCCTTCGGCATGCCCGCCGAGAATGCCGCCATCCAGCACAAGAGCCATCCCGCCAAGTGGACCTACGAGAACATCGCCTATATGCGCGGTCAGCTGAAGACGCTCGGGCTCTCCTACGACTGGGACCGTGAGCTTGCCACCTGCGACCTCGACTACTACAAGTGGGAGCAGAGGATCTTCCTGGAGATGTACGAGAAGGGCCTCGCTTACAAGAAGGTCTCGGCCGTCAACTGGTGCCCCAAATGCGAGACGGTGCTGGCCAACGAGCAGGTCGAGGACGGCTGCTGCTGGCGCTGCGACAGCGTGGTGCAGCAGAAGGAGCTGGAACAGTGGTCCTTCAGGATCACCAACTACGCCCAGGAACTCCTCGACGATACCTACAAGCTGGCCGGTTGGCCGGAGCGCGTCCTGACCATGCAGAGGAACTGGATCGGGCGCAGCGTCGGTTGTGAGATCGACTTCCCCCTGGAAAACGGTATGTCCAGCGTCACCGTCTTCACCACCAGGCAGGACACCCTCTTCGGGGCCACCTTCATGTCGCTGGCTGCCGAGCACCCGCTGGCGCTGCAGTTGACCACCCCGGAGCAGCGTGCGCAGGTCGAGGCCTTCATCGACAAGGTCAAGAAGACCGACCGCATCAAGCGCGGCGCCGAGGACCTGGAGAAGGAAGGGGTCTTCACCGGATCGTACTGCATCAACCCGGTCACCAACGCGAAGATGCCGATCTTCCTGGCCAACTTCGTGCTGATGGAGTACGGCACCGGCGCCGTCATGGCGGTTCCGACCCACGACCAGCGTGACTTCGAGTTTGCGAAGAAGTACGACCTGCCGCTGAAGGTGGTCATCAACCCCGAAGGCGAGACTCTCGATCCCGCGGGCATGACCGAGGCCTTTACCGGCGAAGGGACCATGGTCAACTCCGGCCGCTTCGACGGGATGTCCAACACCGACGCCAAGGAAGCGATCGCCGACTTCCTGGAGAAGGAAGGTATCGGCAAGAAGACCATCAACTTCCGCCTGCGCGACTGGGGCATCTCCCGCCAGCGCTACTGGGGCAACCCGATCCCGGTCATCAACTGCGACATCTGCGGCGTTGTTCCGGTTCCCACCAAGGACCTCCCGGTGGTGCTGCCGATGGATGCCGCCTTCACCGGCGAAGGCGGGAACCCGCTGGCCAAGGTGGAGAGCTTCATCAACTGTACCTGCCCGGTATGCGGCGCCGGGGCCCGGCGCGAGACCGACACCATGGACACCTTCGTGCAGTCTTCCTGGTACTTCCTGCGCTACTGTTCTCCGAAATTCGCGGCCGGGCCGCTGGACCGGGAGAAGGTCGAGGCCTGGATGCCGGTGGACCAGTACATCGGCGGGATCGAGCACGCCGTCCTGCACCTCCTCTATGCCCGCTTCTTCACCAAGGTGCTGCGCGACCTGGGCTACTGCAACGTGGACGAGCCCTTCTCCAACCTGCTGACCCAGGGGATGGTGATCAAGGACGGCGCCAAGATGAGCAAGTCCAAGGGGAACGTGGTCGACCCGAACGCCCTGATCGAGCGCTACGGCGCCGATACCGCCCGTCTCTTCTCGCTCTTCGCGGCACCCCCCGAGAAGGACCTCGACTGGAGCGACCAGGGTGTCGACGGCAGCTACCGCTTCCTGAACCGCGTCTGGCGCCTGGTCTACGACGTGCTCCCGTCGATCAAGACCGCTGGTGCCGTTGATCCGTCCAAGGTCACCGGCGAGGCCAAGAACCTGCGTCGCGCGGTTCACAAGACCATCAAGAAGGTCACCGAGGATATCGACGGCCGCTTCCACTTCAATACCGCCATCGCCGCGGTCATGGAGCTGGTCAACGCCATCCAGGCCTTCAGCCAGAAGGGGGCCCCGGAGAACGTCGCCGTGGTGCGCGAGGCGGCCGAGTCCGTGGTGCGGCTGCTGGCGCCGTTCGTCCCGCACTTCACCGAGGAGCTCTGGGCCGAGCTGGGGCATGAGGAGAGCGTCGTGGCCGCGGGTTGGCCGGGGTATGACGCCGAGGCTACCGTTGACGAGGAGATCACGGTCGTCGTCCAGGTGAACGGGAAGCTCAGGACCAAGCTGATGGTTGCCCCCGATGTCCAGGAGGACGCCGTGAAGTCCGCCGCGCTGGCTGACGACAAGGTCAAGCCGTTCGTGGAAGGGAAGAGCGTCAAGACGGTGGTCTACGTCCCCGGCAAGCTGGTCAACATCGTTGTCGCCTAGGCGGATAAATTTCGTGATGCCTAAGCCGCTTCTCTTGAAAGCCCTTTGCGCACCTCTGCTCGCCATCGTCCTGCTGTCGGGGTGCGGGTACCATCCCGTCGCCCTGCGCGGTCCTCTTGCCGAAGCCAACGGGGTGAACGTCACCGTGTTTGCCAACAAGAGCTACCGTCGCGGGCTGGAGGGGCCCCTGGCGAGAGACCTGATCGACGAGTTCGCCCTGCGCACCGGCGGCAAGGTCCTTCCGGCCGAGGAGGCGCAGCTCGAATTGATCGGCACCATCACCCATTACTCTACGGTCCCGGTCTCTTACACGGCGCTCAATACCATCGAGGAGTACCGGACGACCATGACGGTGCAGGCTACCCTCCGGGAGCAGCTGTCGAAGAAGGTTCTCTGGAAGGGAGATCTGACCCGGGACCAGACCTTCCCGGTCAACACCAATCTGGCCCTCCAGCAGAACGCCGAGGAAGCCGCCGTCGCCATGATCTGCCGTCGTCTTTCAGAGGACATCTGGCGGAAGGTCGGAGAGATGTTCTAAGGTACGCGGAGTGGCAGACCTACTGGCACCGCCCATTTCAGCATGCCGCTGGTGGGCGGTTTTTTTCACAGACTCCCCCTCTCCCTGGTAGAGAGCCGAGTCATGACAGAGTCGAGAGAAGTAACGGAGTGAAGGACATGAGTGAGTGGGATATCTGCCAGCAGACTTTTGGGTATTTCGACAAGGCTTTTCTGCTGCTGCAGGAGGCGGCCGGGATCGAGAATCCGTCGGTAGTCGAGCGGGCAGGACTGATACACTTCTTCGAGATGGCATTCGACCTGAGCTTGATGCTCTTGCGGGAATACGAAGAGGCCGGAGGGGTCGTCGTGAACAGCCCCAGGGAGGCGATAAAGAGCGCCCTGGAAGTCAGGATAATTCAGCACGGTGACGACTGGGTCGATGCCCTCGACGGCAGGAAGGTCACTGTAGCCACGTACGACAACGAAACGGCTGTCGAGATGGAGCAGAAAATAAAGGGGAGATATCTCCCTCTCTTACGGCAGCTCCATCGCTATTTCATCGACAGCGTCGCGCAGGGAGCCACGCCGGTCGGTCATGTGGCAGGGGCGGGGCATAAGAGGCGATGATGAAACCTGAGGAGTTCAACAGGGCTGTGGAGAAGGGGGAGATCGCTCCCCTTTATCTTTTATATGGAGACGAGCCGTACCTGGTCGAGCGCGCGGTGAAGAAGCTTCTCGACCGCACCGTCGACCCCGGTTTCCGCGACTTCAACCTCAACATCTTTTACGGCAACGAGTGCAAGGGAGACGAGGTCTTCACGGCGGGGCAGACGCTGCCGATGTTCGCCGAACGCCGGGTCGTGCTGGTGAAGAAGGGCGGAGATCTCTCCGCGGCCGCGATGGAGATCCTCCTTGCCTACCTGCAGGACCCTTCGCCGACCACCTGCCTGATCCTGCAGGCGGAGAAGGTCGATGGCCGCAAGAAGTTCTTCGCCGAGTTCAAGAAGCGCGGCGAAGCCGTCGAGTTCAAGCGCCCCTACGAAAACCAGCTCGGGCCGTACGTGCGCGACGAGGTCCGCGCCGCCGGGAAGAAGATAGATTCCGCTGCCGCCGAGCTGCTGGCTTACCTGGTCGGGAACAACCTGCAGGAGCTTGTCTCGCAGATCGAGAAGCTCTGCATCTACTGCGGGAAGAAAGAACTGATAGGTGTCGACGAGGTCAAGGCTATCGTCTCCGACACCAAGGTCGAGAGTGTCTTCGAGTTCACCGATGCCCTGGGCTCGAAGGATCAAAAGAAGGCGCTGCGGATGCTGACCACGCTGCTGCAGGACGGCGAGGCGCCGCTGCGGGTGCTGGGAGCCGTGGCGCGGCATTTCAGGCAGCTGTGGCAGGTGAGGGCGTTGCTGGACCGGAAGGTGTCATCCGGAGACCTGGCCAAGGCCGCCGGCATAAACCCCTATTTTCTGAAGAAGGTGACAGATCAGGCGCGGAACTACCAGGAGGCCGAGCTGAAGCAGGTGTTCGAGCGGATGCTGGAGCTCGATGTCGCCTTCAAATCGGGAGGCATCGCCGATGCCCTCTTCGAGCGTTTCGTCATCGATACCTGCAAGAAGTAGCTGTTCTGATCTAATGGCAACCTCTCCTCCTGCCTGACGTCAACCTTCGGATCTGATGTCAACCTCTGCTTCTGCCCTGATGGCAACTCTCTTGCCGATCCGCCGGCAACTCTCTTGCCGATCCACCGGCAACTCTCTTGCCGATCCACCGGCAACTCTCTTGCCGATCCACCGGCAACTCTCTTGCTGATCCGCTGGCAACTCTCTTGCCGATCCGCCGGCGACGCACGTAGGAGCGCCCTCCCGGGCGCGAACCGCTGCTTGTACGCCGCCCCTACCTCAGAATTAACCAGGTAAAACCGCTGTCGCCACCCTAAGGCCCCCCCTTTGCGAAGGGGGGGCAGGGCAGCGTTGTCCGGTTAGCTACTTGCACCTGCCCATTTCTCCACTTTTCAAGCTCCCCCTCGCCCTCCGGGAGAGGGTCGGGGTGAGGGAAGCCCGTATCTACGTGGCACTTGCCCTCACCCCAGCCCTCTCCCATGGGGAGAGGGAGCAGGTTCGAAGGAAGGTTGGGAAGGGAAAGAGGCAAAGCAACAACCTAACCGGACACCACTGGGGGCAGGGGGGATTTGCCTTCGCCTTTGCCTGGCAACCTGAACCCTGGAACCGAATGAGCAACGAAAAAAGGGAATCCCTGCTGGGATTCCCTTTTAAACTTTCTGCTTCCGACCTGCCTGTTGCGACTAGCCGAGAGTGTTAACCAGCTTGGTCAGGCGGGAGACATTCCTGGAGGCGTTGGAGGTGTGGATAATGCCCTTGGTCGCA
>NZ_JBXKJL010000390.1:0-2841 GCF_056994735.1 Geomonas sp. | reverse complement strand
TGATGATCGGATAGCCGTAGTTCTTGGCGAAGATCAGCGCTTCCTCTTCGTGCTCGATCGGCTCCTCGGTCCCCGGGACGGTGGCGACGCCGGCGGCCTTGGCGACCTTCCTGGCGGCGACCTTGTCCCCCAGGGCGCGCTGCATCTGCGCGGTCGGTCCGATGAAGGCGATGCCGTTGGCCTCGCACTTCTCGGCGAACTCGGCATTCTCCGCCAGGAAGCCGTAGCCCGGGTGGATGGCGTCGACCTCGCGCTTTATGGCCAGCGCGATGATCTCGTCGATGCCGAGATAGGCGTCGATCGGGCTCTTCCCCTTGCCCACCTGGTAGGCTTCGTCCGCCTTGTAGCGGTGCAGGGACAGCTTGTCCTCATCGGAATAGATGGCAACCGTGCTGATCCCCAGCTCGGTGCAAGCCCGGAAGATCCTGATCGCGATCTCCCCGCGGTTGGCCGCCATCACCTTCCTGAATTTCCTTACCTCCATCGCCTCTCCTTTGTCATCCTTCGTTGGTGTAATAAAACATATTTGGTGAGCGTAAACATAGAGCCAACAATAAAAAGTATCGAAACTTCGAATATTTAGCTGTGCAGGGGAAAGGGCTATATGAAAGCATTTGTCGATCGTTTTGTCAACTACACAATGCCGTTATAGTCGTATACTTGTGTAACAATTTGACGCACCGGCACAATATCCGCGGGCCCCCCCGGTAAGGCGATGAGGAAAGGCTAAACTTTGTTTTAAAATCGTGCATACGGAATGAGACGGTCGGTACCGTGGGGGCAGGGCGTTTCGGGAGGTCGCGGCTGAGGCCTTGGCACGGGCTGTTTCAGCCGGACGGAAACCTTGACAATGCGCCGTGCGATCTAATAACATAGCCACTTTCCGCTGGCGTCACCGGGCCCCGTTGGCCCCCTGGAGCGGGTGGTCCCGACCCCGGTCGGCAACGAGAGCTGGATCTAGCATGAAGATGGAGAAGAGCATTTTGGCCTGGAAAGCAATCGGGATTTTCGACTCCGGCGTCGGCGGCCTCACGGTACTGAAAGAGGTGGTACGGGCGCTGCCGCAGGAAGACACAATTTATCTAGGCGATACCGCCCGGGTCCCTTACGGCACCAAATCGCCGGAGACGGTGATCCGCTACTCGCACCAGATCGCCCGCTACCTCCTGGGGCGCGACATAAAGCTCCTGGTGGTCGCCTGCAACACAGCCTCCGCCGTGGCCCTCCCCTCCCTGGAAAAGGAGTTCGACATCCCCATCGTGGGGGTCATCGAGCCTGGCGCCCGGGCTGCGGCAGGGGTCACCCGAAGCGGCAAGGTCGGGGTCATCGGCACCGCGGCAACCATCGCCAGCAGCGCCTATACCAAGGCCATCAAGAGGATCAACCCCGAGATCGAGGTGGTGACCCGAGCCTGTCCCCTTTTCGTGCCGCTGGCCGAGGAGGGGTGGGTGGACAACGAGGTGGCCAGGCTGACCGCACGGATGTACCTGGGCGAGCTGAAGGAGCAGGGGGTCGACACCCTGGTGCTGGGCTGCACCCACTACCCCATCCTCAAGGAGGTCATCGCCGAGGTCATGGGTCCCGGGGTGACCCTGGTCGATTCGGCCGAGGAGACGGCCCTTACCGTGGCGGGGATCCTTTCCGAGCGGGACCTCCTGCGGCCCAAAGGGGAGAAGGGGAATCATCATTACTATGTCACCGACATCCCGGCCGGATTCATCAGGGTCGGGAACCGCTTCCTCGGGGGGCGGCTCGGCGATGTCTACCAGGTGAACCTGGAGCAGGAGCTTCAGGAAGGAGGCGTCCTTGAAGAAGCGTAGAAGCAACGCCAAGGGAATTCTGCTGCTCGCCTTTTTGGTCTTCGCCGTGGTCCTCGGTGGACTCGTGTTCAGGAAGTACAATACCGCCGCCACCCGCGCCGTTCAGCCGCCGGCCGCCGCGCCCGCCGGGAGCGTGGTCACCACCCTCTTCTTCGCCTCCCCCGACGGGAAGGGGCTTGCGCGCGAAGGGCGCGAGGTCGAGATGGAGGAGGGGGTCGAGGACGGGATAGAGACCGTGGTGGACGAGCTGATCAGCGGCCCGCTGGGAAGCCTCGCCCCGACGCTCCCGTCGAGTGCACGGGTTCTCGGCGTGCACCTGAACGGGGACGTGGCGCAGATCGATTTCGGCCACGAGCTGAAGGAGGGGATACCCTCGGGGAGTTCCGCGGAGATGGCCGCCGTCTATTCCATAGTCGACACGGTCACCACCAATTTCCCGCAGGTAAAGGCGGTACAGATCCTGATCGAGGGCGCTCCGGTCGATAACCTCGGCCATCTGGAATTGAAGGATCCGCTGCGTCCCGACTTCAGTCTCGAGCAGAAATAGTATAAAAGGGGATGATCATGAAGATGCCGTTTTTGCAGGCGATCAAAGAGCAGGTGCTGGTTTTGGACGGCGCCATGCTGCCGGCGGCGGCATCGTTTATCAAGGACAACGCTATAACCCTGAAGCAGCTGCCCGTGGCTTACTTTACCGTCGGCAGCACCCTCTTCGTTGACACCCCCGCGAACCGCGCGGTTGTGGCGGAGTATACCTCCCCGCAAAAGGTGCTCGTCACACCCATTTCCTCCGCGGATTTCGCCGGCGTGTTTGATCCGAAGAAAGTGTCGTTTGCCGAGCGTCTGCTTGCCAAAGCGGTAAAGACCCCCGAGGGCGATTACCGCAATTGGGAGGCGATCCGTGCTTGGGGTGCGAGTCTGGTCTCTCTTTTTGCTAATTGATCACCCTTGGTTCACTTCGACCCTTCGGCAGGCTTAGGGCTCGGTGAACGGCGAGGACGCAGGCATTGGCCTGCGTCCT
>NZ_JBXKJL010000389.1:0-1463 GCF_056994735.1 Geomonas sp. | reverse complement strand
CCATCTGGCGACGGGGACCCTAGCGTATGCCGGCGGTTATCTGCTTGTTCCTACTGGCCGCGACGACTTCGCCGAGCTCTCACAAAAGCTCTGGCGGAAGTGAGCCCGCCTGAGAGTTGCGGCCCGTCGATCTCTATGACAATGTGATCACCTTCTGGGCCGCTGCCATGGCAGCGATGATATCGCCCATCCCGCCCACCAAGCCCACTTGGCGCTTTTCGCCGATCTGAAAGTGATTCAGGCACGTCTGGCAAATAATCAGGGGAACGCCCCTGGACTCAAATGACTGGAGCAAATCCAGCACCGGCGAGCCCTCGGCAACCAGCCGCACACCCTCCGCGTAAAAGCAAATCGCACGAGGAGACTGAGCACTCTCGAGCAGGAGCGTCAGGAACGTACGCAGCAGCTTGTGCTGAAGCGCAGGCTCGGCATGGCCCATCCCCTCAGAAGTGATGACGAGCACGGTGGTCGTGAAATCGTTGACAGGCTCGGGTGCGAGAGCAGGTTCGGTCATCGCTGGGTTCTCATCGCGAGGCGTCCTGTGTGAAGGCTAGGTAAAGCATAACCGGGTGAGTCCAACCGGAAAAGAAGCGGATCGAGAAAGAGTTTCTCCGCGTCGGCCTTTCCTCATCGCGCTGGCACCCGTCTTGCGTAGAGGACAAGGGTCGAAATCGAGACCATCCACACGGTCCCGTCCGAGGACTCAGGTGATATTGAGGAGGTTCACTAGCGCGGTTTAACCATGGGTTGCACACAGACCGGCGTGCTGAAACCAGCCCATTATGTCTTGAGCAGTCACATGTTCCAAAGCTTGTCCCAAGGCGTCGTAGAGAAACGTTCGCGATCGCGCCGCAACCCGACGCAGGAACTGCTTGGCCTTCGACCACAGCTCCTCGATTGGGGTATAGTCGGAACTGTAGGGCGGCAGAGGCAACACGTCGGCCCCGGCCTGCTTGATCGCTGCCGCCACGCCGGAGGCCAGATGAGGCTTGAGGTTGTCAAACACGACGACATCACCGGCGTGCAACTCCGGCACCAGCACCATCTCCACGTAGGTTCGGAACGCCGCTGTGTCCGTGGCGCCAGGGAACGCCAGTGGTGCCCGCACACCGTCCAGGCCCAACGCGGCGATGACGGTCACCGTCCCCCAGGAAGTGGGCACCGAGCCGATCGCACGTTCACCCCGTGGCGCCCAAGCGTGGGTCGTGGTCATTGCCGTGTTGACCCCGGTTTCATCCACAAAAACCAGCCGTTTTGGCTCGATCTGTCGCACCTTCCTCCGGAACCGCCGTCGCTTCTTCTGGACATCAGGCCGGCTGCGCTCGGCAGCATGCCGGGTTTTCTTCTTGTAGGTCAAACCAAGGCGACGCAGTGTGTTCCAGATCGTCGCCAGCGTGCAGTCAAAGCTGCCTTGCTGCTTCAGCTGCTTCAACGTCGCGTCGTTCTGCTTCCGGACCAACCGC
>NZ_JBXKJL010000388.1:0-2709 GCF_056994735.1 Geomonas sp. | reverse complement strand
ATCGTGTACCGGGGGAACCAGGATACCGCCTTTGAAGACGAGGTCCGGCTGCATATCGCCCGCAATTTCCCGCCGGTGGCGCAGGGGATCTCCCATCACCTGCACCGGCAGCCTTTCTGAACCGTTGATGGCTGGTGCGCGGGGATCCGCCAGCCGGATCCCCGCGATTGGGAAAATGAGTTGTCTCGCGCGGCGACTGTATCCGGGGGCAAAGGCGCGAGCGCTGCCGGCGGTAAAAAGCCAGGCGCAGGTGGTTCGATACCAGCGAACGGAGATTGACAGATGCAGATAGCAGCTCACTGCCGCAAGTGCGGAAAGGTCATGAACAGCCGCCGGGTCGGAGACTACCAGGTCAAAACAACCTGTTCGTGCGGTTTTTCCGATTACCGCACCCTGACCGAGAACATCCGTAAGGTGAATCCCTTCGCCAGGAGGGGCGTTTTTTCTCCCTGCGCTGTCAGTGAAAAGGACCAAATGTCGGCGATCATGCATCGCGCTAACCGTGAACACCGGGAGATGCTCTCCCTGGAAGAGATAAGCTCGCTGGTTACCTCTGACGCCTCACTCCCCGACATACTCGGGACCGTTGCCACGAAGGTCGTCACCCAGCTCAAAGCCGATGTCTGCAACATCTATCTTCTGGAGGATGGAGATCTCGTGCTGAAGGGGACTCATGGCTACGACCCGGCCAACGTCGGCCGGTTTCGCCTGAAGATCGGGGAAGGCATTACCGGCTCCGCTGCGCTCGATAAAAAACCGGTCAACATCCCCAGCGCCGCCAAGGACCCTCGCAACAAGGTGTTCCCCGAACTCAACGAGGAGAGGTTCAACTCCATGCTTTCTTACCCGATCGTCGGCGGCAACCAACTCTACGGGGTCATCAATGTGCAATGCACCTCGGTCAGGGTCCTCCCCGAAGACGAGTTTTCCTTTGTCGCTATCGTTGCCAACCTGATTCTTTCTGCCATCAAGTGTGTCTGCTGATGGTGTCTTCGTAATGATTTTGCGGTCATCGTGGTGATGAAAACAGATCAACAGCTGGAGAGGGAACAATGTCGATGCTGGTAATGGTGAAACTCTTTGCGTCCTTCCGTACCGACCGGTTTGCCATGGAAAGCCACTACTACCCGGCGGCAACGACCATCAGGGATGTGGTCCTCGCTCTTGGTTTGCAGGAACTCGAAGTGGGGACCGCCCTGGTCAACGGTCAACGGGCGGAACTGGATCTCCGTCTCAACTGCGGCGACACCCTGGCACTCTTTCCTCTGTTGAGCGGCGGCTGAAATGAAAGAACTCGTGCAGCGCTATCTGCGGAAACACGCAAGCGATGACCTGGTGCCATGGAAATGGCAACTGGAGGCTTCCCGTAACTTCTCTATCCCTGTGGCGGAAATCGAGGAGCTGATACTGCAAACAGGGCTCCTGCCGGCCCGGTATGGTCGCAACAGGGAAACGTTCAGCATCGCGCAGCAGCTTAAACTTTTACGCAGTTGTGTGGCAGTTATCGGCTGCGGCGGTCTGGGCGGCCATATCATCGAGTCGCTGGCCCGGCTTGGAGTGGGGCAGATCGTTGCCGTTGATCCTGACATCTTCGAGGAACACAACCTGAACCGCCAGATTCTCTCCTCCGTCAAATTTCTCGGTTGGCCCAAGGTTGCCCTGGCCGCAACCCGCGTTGCCGAAATCAACCCGGCGGTGAACCTGACCCCGGTCAGGACAAAGTTCACGGCGCAAAACGGCAAGGATCTGCTGCGGAATGTCGATCTGGCAGCCGATGCCCTGGACTCCGTCTCTTCACGGCTCGAGCTGGCTGAGAGCTGTGAGCAGGCAGGGATTCCGCTGGTCCACGGAGCGATCGGCGGCTGGTACGGTCAGATCGTGACCCAGTATCCGGGTGAGAGGGTGCTGCAGCGGCTTTATGAAAACCGCTCGCAGGGGACCGGCGCGGAGAAAAAACTCGGCAACCCCGCATTTACCCCCGCGGTCATCGCCGGGATGGAAACTGCCGAGATCTGCAGGGCCATTTTGGGGATCAAGGGGTCGCTGACGGGGAGGATGATCTCGCTGAATCTGCGGGAAATGGAGCTGGAAAAAATCGTACTCTGAGGGTGACGGCGAGTTGCCCGCGCCGCGGAAATATCGGGAGGTCGCACTCACACATGGACAAGACAGAGATCAGCAGCACCGGCTACGGCCTTAACGCTTCGACTTCCAAGGGTCTCTCCGCGACCCGGAACAGATACAGTGATCTCCTGGCAGTGGCAGCGGTAGGGGGGATCATTGCCCTCTTTGCCGTCTCGCCCGAGGCCAGGGAAAACTTCGGTGCAGTCAATCGCTCCCACGGCATGGTTATGAGTTTCGTCAAGTTTGCCGTTCTGGCCACCTTCGGCGAGGTCCTGGCCTTGCGGCTTTCCGAAGGGGCCTACCTGAAACCGGGCTTCGGCCTGATCCCCAAGGCCCTCGTCTGGGGACTTCTGGGGATTGCGATCAAGACCATCCTGGTGATATTCGCGGCGGGTGTCCCGGCATTCCTCGGCTATCTTGACCTCACGGCCAACTCCTCGTCGCTTCCGGTCAGGATCTCCCGGGCATTTTCCGTCAGCGTCCTGATGAACCTGGTCTTTGCCCCGGTGCTCATGACCCTGCACAAGATGTCGGACATCCATATCGCCATGACCGGCGGCACCATGCGCGGCCTCTTCTCGTCCA
>NZ_JBXKJL010000387.1:0-3667 GCF_056994735.1 Geomonas sp. | reverse complement strand
GTTTCGCGCACTTATCGCAGGCCCGGTCTCCGGCAGGCTTTACCTCTGCAGCACCGCCCTTCAGGCACTTCTCGCACGGCTTATCGCCACACGGCTTCCCTTCCGCCGTCTGCCGCTTCGCACACTTGTCGCACTCGGCCTGCTGCTTTGCACATTTCTCGCAACCCGCCGGGTCCTTTACCCCCTTGGCGCAACCTCCGCAGGGCTCCTTCTGATCGGCTTTAGCGCAGTTGCCGCAGCCAGGCTTCGCCGCGCTCTGTTCATTAGCCCATACAGCCAGTGAACAGCAGGTAAGCGCAAAAATAACAAGGGAAAACAGGGTAACCAGGTGTTTCTTCATTTTTACCTCCGGGAATATCTGAATACATTACACTGTCGTCTGTACCGGTGAAGCCTGGGCAAATTCCGCATCGACGGGAGCCACGGCCTCTATTAAGTTGCCTTTCGGTCCTTTGAACCTCATGCTCCGGCAGTGGAGCATCATCCGGGACGCGGGCCGGCCGCCGTAGCTCTCGTCCCCGATAATGGGGAAACCGGAGTGGGCAAGGTGGACGCGGATTTGATGCGTGCGGCCGGTAAGAGGCCTGGCTTCGAGAACGGTGATCCCGTCACCTTCGCCCAGAACGCTGAACCGTGTGCGGGCCGGTTTGCCCGAAATCGCCACACCATACCGGAACTTGCTGATTTTGGCAATCGGGGCGTCGACCGTCCAGAACTGCTCGTCGGGCGAACCGGCAACGAGCGCCCAATAGGTCTTCTCCACCTTCCCCTCTTTGAGGAGGTTCGATATCAGGGTCGCCGCCTGCTTATGCTTGGGAAAGAACATGACCCCGCTGGTGCCGCGGTCCAGCCGGTGCACAACGCGTGAGGGGTCCTTCAAACCGATGCTTCTCATGTAAGCTTCCACCGCATACTCGACCGTCCCCTTCAGTTGGTACGGCGTGCGCTGGCTGTTGACCCCGACGGCCTTGTAGACGGCAATGAAATCCTTGTCTTCATAAAGAAGCTGTTCTCTGGTATAGACGACGTCGATGCAGCGCTCGGCCTCCATCACCCCCAGGGCGATTTCATCCCCCTCCTTCAGCGTCCGGGAGGAGACCCGAACGAGGGTCTGCGAGATGTTGCATCCGCCCCAGTCGATGATCCTTCTGATCTCCCCCTTCGAGAGTTGAGGAAAGAGCGCCTTCGCGCCGTCATCCAGCCGCATTCCCGCCTGCTCCGATTCCACACGTCCGATCAGTATCATTCCAGGAGCCTCTCAGCACGCAACAGAGCGGCGAGGGTCTTGCCATCGGTGATGCCACCCAGGGCGGCGAGATTCACCGCCTCTTCCAGCGGCAGCCGCACGCAGGAGATTTCCTCGTAGTCTTCCGGCGCAGCCTCACCTTGGGTAAGGTCAGTGGCGAGATAGAGGTGGATCACCTCGTCGAAAACTCCCGGAGAGGAATGCAGCACCCCGAGCGACATCATCGACGAAGCAACGAGTCCCGTCTCCTCTATCAGTTCGCGTTCAGCACAAAGCTTCGGGTCTTCCCCGGGCGACAGGCGTCCCGCCGGAAGCTCCAGCAGGAAATCGCCGACAGCCGGGCGAAGCTGGCGGATCAGCGTGATCGTGCCGTCGTCATGCAGCGGCAGAACGGCCGCCCCGCCGGGATGGCGCACGATCTGGTAGGTATACCATCCCTGCTCCCCGATCATCACGTCCATCTGCTCGATATCGACCACGATGCCGCTGAAGATTACAGACCTGTTTTTGGTTTCCATACTTTCCCCCTCCAGATAGATACCATTTCCCTTGCGGGAAGTGAAGGGCGATTTGTGTCGCCGACACCGGTACCGACGCGGCCATCCCCATTAGATTCAGAATTTTCTGGAAGGCTCCGGGCCCGGGGTAACTATACGGAAACCCAAGAAAGCCGCAGCTGTATTGGCTGGATTAGCAGGCAGAGCCGGGAACTTTAACATGGATAAATGCCCATCCATCTGTTACATTGTTTGGACTTGGTGGAAAAAACATTAAAGGTGGTGCGCCAATGGCACAGGCAAAACAAGGGGACCGCGTAAAGGTTCATTATACAGGAAAGCTTGACGACGGTACGGTGTTCGACTCGTCGGAGTGCTCGACCGATGACTGCGGATGCGGCCACGGTCCGCTGGAATTCACGATCGGGGCGGGAGACGTCATTCCTGGGTTCGATACGGCCGTGGCAGGGCTTTCAGTTGGTGAATCCAAGAGCGTCCACATCCCGGCCGAGGAAGCTTACGGTGAAAGAAACGACGAGATGATGGCCGTGGTTCCCAAGGGCGAACTTCCCCCGGAGATGAAACCGGAGGTTGGACAGCAGCTCGAAGTAACCCAGGAAGACGGGCAGGTATTTCAGGTGGTCGTGGTTGACGTCAATGACGAGACCATCACCATCGACGCCAATCACCCGCTGGCAGGGAAGGCGCTGAACTTCGACATACGCCTGGTTGAGATCTCCAACGACTAACCAGGAGATACTATAAATAAGAAAAGCCCTCCCCCTGAATCAGGTGGAGGGCTTTTTTATTGCTAGTTCTCAGCCAGGAAATGGCACTCGTACAGATCTTCGAGCGACTGGAGGTGGCGGCTTTCGTCCGCCAGCATCTGCTGGAAGAGAGCCGCCATGGGAGCGCCCGCGCAGCCCTGGGACATCTTCTGGTAGAAATCGATCGACCCCTTCTCGAGGTGAATCGCGTAAGCCAGCGCCTCGCGGGCGTCCGACTCGGGGCGGAGTTCACGCTTGGCCAGCACGTAATCGAGGTTCATCGTCGGGACCTTCTGCTGCAGGTCGGGTCCACCCTTCATCTCGCCGTCAATCAGCGCCTTCTCCAACTGGTGCTTATGTTCGAGCTCGTCGAGTGCTGCGTCCTTGAATATTTCGCGAGCCCCTTTGTCCTTCACAATCCGAAGCGCCGCCAGATAGGCCCTGAAGCCTTCATCTTCCATTTTGGTGGCCATCTCTATCGCAGCTTCAAACGTGTAACAGACGTCGCCTTGCACAACCTCGTTCTGATCGGCCATGGAATAATCTCCTATAGGTTAGATTAGGAAGCATTTTTAACATAAGACGCCGAGGAGCACAAGGCTTTGTAAACATAATCATTCGATGCGGATTATCATCCTGCTGGTACACTGTTTCCAGCTTTGGCAGTTGAGGAGGCTGTATGCGCATATTCCTTGCCGGCGGTACCGGGTTCGTTGGCGGACACGTTCTAAAGGCCCTGGTTCAAAAGGGCCACAGCGTCAGGCTCCTGGTCCACAAGAGGAGCGCCGGGAGCGAGCCCGGCGTGGAGCAAGTCGAAGGAGACGCGACCGAAATTCCTACGTTCATTGACGGCGTAAAGGGGTGCGATGCCACCATCAACCTGATCGGCATCATCCGCGAGTTTCCCGGCCGGAACATCACCTTTCAGCGGCTGCACGTCGAGGCCACTCGCAACATCATCTCGGCTGCTCAAACGGTCGGGATCAAGCGACACCTGCAGATGTCATCGCTGGGGACCAAGGCCGGGAGCCCTACCAAGTATTTCCAGACCAAGTTCGCCGCCGAGGAGGCCGTGCGCAACTCAGGGCTCGACTACACCATCTTCCGTCCCTCCATCATCTTCGGGCCCAAAGACGGCTTCGTCAACATGATGGCCG
>NZ_JBXKJL010000386.1:0-1410 GCF_056994735.1 Geomonas sp. | reverse complement strand
TGAAACTCAAAGGAATTGACGGGGACCCGCACAAGCAGCGGAGCATGTGGTTTAATTCGAAGCAACGCGAAGAACCTTACCAGGACTTGACATCCCTCTGACAGACTCTTAATCGAGTCCTCCTTCGGGCAGAGGTGACAGGTGGTGCATGGTTGTCGTCAGCTCGTGTCGTGAGATGTTGGGTTAAGTCCCGCAACGAGCGCAACCCTTGTCATTAGTTGCCAGCAGTTCGGCTGGGCACTCTAGTGAGACTGCCGTGGATAACACGGAGGAAGGTGGGGATGACGTCAAATCATCATGCCCCTTATGTTCTGGGCTACACACGTGCTACAATGGCTGGTACAGAGAGACGCAAGACCGTGAGGTGGAGCAAATCTCCAAAACCAGTCCCAGTTCGGATTGTAGGCTGCAACTCGCCTACATGAAGTTGGAGTTGCTAGTAATCGCAGATCAGAATGCTGCGGTGAATGCGTTCCCGGGTCTTGTACACACCGCCCGTCACACCATGGGAGTGGGGTGCACCAGAAGTAGGTAGGCTAACCGCGAGGGGGCCGCTTACCACGGTACGCTTCATGACTGGGGTGAAGTCGTAACAAGGTAGCCGTATCGGAAGGTGCGGCTGGATCACCTCCTTTCTCGGAATCGGGGATCAGGGAACAGGGAGCCGAGGTCGGCAACGGCCGAGGTCCTGGACCGTTCTCCTCCCGGAGCCGTCTCAGCGCCCACGCCTATCGGTTGCAAGCACACTGCAACCACAGATCAAACGCAGGGTCGCGCACGGAGGTCGGATGTTTCCGATCGCGGGTGCCCGATGCCTGCCACGGGCCTGTAGCTCAGCTGGTTAGAGCACCGTCTTGATAAGGCGGGGGTCGATGGTTCGAATCCATCCAGACCCACCAGGATCCGGTATCAGGGATCGGCGTCGAGCAGGGCACGGGGCCGTAGCTCAGTTGGGAGAGCGCCTGCTTTGCAAGCAGGAGGCCGTCGGTTCGATCCCGTCCGGCTCCACCACCATCGGTTGCAGGACAGCGTTCAGCGGTGCGCTCTCGGTTGGAGAGTGCAGCGATGAAGGCTGTCGCTCTTTAACAATTGGGAAGGTAAGGCGTTCACGAGGCTTGATGAGAGTCTCGTGGACAAAGGGTTGAGTTGTATCTTGCTCGTCCGCGCGAGACAGAAGGCGCGTGGGCGGGTGGCGCAAACACACTCGTGACGGTGTGTCTTGGGTGGACGGTGTTGGCGGTGGGGGTTCTGACTCCTGTCTTCCGACTCCGGTCTCCCGAGACCGCACAGTTATGGGGTCAAGCGACTAAGTGCATGTGGTGGATGCCTTGGCGATTACAGGCGATGAAGGACGTGGCAGCCTGCGAAAAGCTGCGGGGAGCTGGCAAACGAGCATTGATCCGCAGATGT
>NZ_JBXKJL010000385.1:0-3754 GCF_056994735.1 Geomonas sp. | reverse complement strand
AGAGAATCGCGGCGCCCGTGCCAAGGTATGCCGTGTCAGCAACCGGCAGTTTTACGGAAATACTTGGAGACGTTCTTACCGTCGGCGGTCTCGTACTTGCACCTGATCTCGTCCCCCTCGACGATGCGGTGGTCCTTGAACTTGTCCAAGGTGAGGTCATCGTTTATCACGACCACTACCGGCTCCCCGGACTTGTTGTCCTTGAGAGTCGCCGAGGCGGTCTTGGCGTCCTTTCCTGCGATGTCGATCCTGGTTATGACACCGACAAACTTGACCTCGTCAGCCTGGGCGGTTTTGGTGAAGGCTGCCAGGGAGACCACAACCATGGCGACAACCGTGACAAACGAAAGCAACTTTCTCATCTCATTCTCCTTTGGTTCCTGTGAACCGATTGATGCGGTTATCCGCCCCGGTACGGCATCCGCACCGGGGCTGCATCCGACGGGTTAGAACTTCACCTCGAAGGTGGCGTAGACGTCGTGGGCGTTCTCAAGCGGGGTCAGCATCATCATGTCGGTCGACTTGACCTGGGACATCTTGACCGGAGCACCCACCCAGTTGTTGCTTCCCGTGTAGTCGAAGTTGTAGTACTGGTAACCGACCCGGAAGAAGGCCTTTGAGAGGTAGGAGGAGACCGGCTTCAGGTTGAGTTCCTGGATCAGGAAGGCTTCATAGACGTTGCCGCGGGTGCCGAGCTTCGCGGTCCACATGTCATCGGCGGCAGGGGCGAAGGTGATCCAGTTTTTCGAGCCGTGGTTGTACTCGAACCCGAGCTTGGTCTTGGTGGGTTCGTAGTCGTAGCGGGCGCCGACGTAGGCTGCCCAGCCGGTCTTGTCGGTAGGCGCCTCGGGGTTGAAGAAGGCACCGGTCTCAAGGCCTTGGAAGCCGGCGTTGGCCGAAACGTTATCGTTGGGGTGGGTGACACTCATCCCCGCATCCCCGAAGAAGTGCAGCTTGCCGGGGCCGACGTTCTTGATGGTGCTCATGGCCCCTATCCCGTACCAGTCGATGTCGCCGAGATTCACCGTGGGAGCGGTGTCGCCGAAGGCGGTTTTACTCATGGTGGGGAAGTCGAATATGCTGAAGCCGCGATTCCACTGCAGCCAGACCCTCAGCGGGTCGGTGTCGATCGGGACGACGGAAATGCCCAGCATGTCGGTATCTTTCACGCTGTTGCCGGGATTCTCCAGCCCGCTTTCGAAGCCGCGACCGTAGCAGACCTTGGCATAGGCCCCGGGAAGTGCCTCGATGTCCGGTGCCCATCCCAACGTCATGCCATCGAAGGCGTAGTCGACCAGGAGGGCCGGGGTCCCGCCGTTACCCGGGCGTTCCCTGTTTTCGCGCAGGTTTGAAGGGGCTCCTCCCGTCGAAGGCCTGCGACCGACCGAGAACCATACCGGCTCCCCTGCTATGTTGGACCATGTCGCATAGGCCTGATCGACGGCCAGCAAGCTGCTGGAAGGGACATGTCCGAGGGTGCCGTCGAATACGCCAACCCTGTCAGCGAAGAAGGGAGTGGCTCCTCCGTTTGTTACTGCGTTGTCGTCCTGGGAACCGAAGGTCTTGTAGGCGAGGAGCCGCACGTTGACGGTGACGTCCTGGGTCGCTTTGGCGTGCATGTTGAGGCCCAGGCGGTTGGTATAGAGGGTATCGTTGCTGGGCTTGTAGGCTGGAACCTGCTGCGCGTAGTTCGCCAGCATTCCCGGCTGGGTCGGCGTTCCTACCAGCTGTGAATTCGCGCCCAGAAAGGCCCTTGCCCCCTGGAAGGTCTTCACGGCGGCCATGTCGTTCTTGAACTTCATCAGGCCGCTCAGCATCGCCGCGTTAGCACCGGGCGCAGCAGCCGGTCCCGTGGGATCGGCAAAGAAATTGCTCTGCAGGGTGCTGGCGGCTTTGTTGAAAGTGCTGTTGACGTCCGTGTAGGCCTTGGTCTGCCCACCGAGGCTGTCGAGTCTGAAGCGGTAGTCGCCGCCGATGGTCAGCCACCTGCTGAGCGATTTTTCCTCGAGCTTCTCGACCTTCCTGGTCAGGTCATCGACACTTTTCTTCAGAGCCTCATCTTCCGCCAGTGCCCCGGCCGGCGCTGAAAGCACGACCATCACCGCCACCGGAATCAGTCCCTTTGCTGCTCCCTTCATCTTGATCCTCCCGTTCACGATCCTTCCTCCTCAGCTTTTGCCCCAGACCTGGTGGGGGGCCCGCCACCGTTAAAAGCTACGGCCAAGAAAACGTATCGAAATATATGACTACTTATATGTCTGGTCAAGTATATTATTTCTAATATATAAGGGTTTGAAGATGTATGCGGATAATAAAGGGAAGGATCTTGAAAGTTTGAGTGGCGACGCGGAAAATCGCGGAAGGGTGCGGGATGACACGTGATTGAGACGCGAGGGGAAGGGTAGCTGTGAGCGAAAACAAGGGGGCGGGGAGCTCTATACGCCGGGTGGAAAGGCACCGATGGGCGGCAGCCCCGAAGAAAAAAAGTTCGGGAGGCCGAATTTTTTGTGGGGAGACTTAACCAGCCCGGTCCTGCATCTTGGACCGGGGTTCCCGGCTCAAGGCTCGGATGCGGCAGCGTCCTTTTGTTCGGGAGGATTAACTTCAAGAGGAACTTTGATGAAGAAGATGCGCTGCCAGAGCTCGTCGATCTTTTCCGAGGATCCGACGAAGGTCACCAGGGCCAGATACGATCCCGCGGACAATACGAATGGTGCCGCGAAGGAATAACACTCACCCGGCTCCATCCAGAAATCGCTCTGCAGTCCGTAATCTCCAGCCTTGACATACCCCTTCAGCAAGTTCGTCTCCGGCAGCGCTTCCGCCCACACGAGATCATTATCGAACCAGTCGACCCAGTCATTGGTGTCCAGGCCGTTGGGGATCTTCCGGATCATGAGCCCGAAACCGTACTTGTGCCGGTGTTGAGGCCCGTACTTGTGGTCATAGGCCGGCTTTCTTTCACGGGCCCTTAGCTGAACCCGACCCTTGTTCTTCAAGGAGATATCCATGAAGGTCAGCCACTTCCCGGTGTCATAGTCATTGGTGGTGTAGGAGAGATCTATCTCCAGCGCAGTCTCCTTATCTCTTCCCAGCCTGAAACGAAAATAGGCCCAGACTCCGCCTATCAAGATCCCGAATCCCGTTACAAGATCCTTAAAGGCGGTTGCCGCTTTCAATAACTGATCCTGGTTAAAGTCACTCATGACCGCACCCTTTGAACTGGGACAGAGAGAAGGTCAAGCCCTTCCCCCTGCTAGTCTACCAAAAACTTTAAGAAGAAACTTCGTACGATCGGATTCAGACATGGCAGGGATTCCTTGCCAGCTTGCTCGCGGACCGTATTGCCAAAGACAGTCCGCGTGCTAAGTTTATGGTGGCGAAGGATGGAAGCAGAGAAGACAGGAGGTGGCCTGACATGCCCGACAAGAACTTGAAGTCATACCTCAACCATCATCTGGCGGCGTCAGTGGCGTGGTTCGAAGGGCTGGACGATCTGGCATCGGCAGAGAAGGGAACGCCGATGGAACGGGTTTTGATAGAACTGAAGGCTGAGGCCTTCGCTGACCGGCGGGTACTGGAGGAGTTGATGGTGCGCCTGCAGGTGACCGAAAGCGAAATGCAAAAGGCCACGGCCTGGCTCGGCGAGAAGGTATCGAGAGTGCTGATGCCGATGCATGAGCATCGAGGCGGCCCGATGCACCAACTTCTCACCCTTGAAGCGCTGTCGCTGGGAATCGAGGGGAGACGGAAC
>NZ_JBXKJL010000384.1:0-76993 GCF_056994735.1 Geomonas sp. | reverse complement strand
TCGTCCGGCAGCCGGACACGGGTCGGGAAGGTGTCAGCCTCGGCGAAAGCCTCGCCCAGCATGCGCCCGACCGAGCCTATGGCGAACTCCATGCACATGGCGCGATCGAAGGCCGGGGCAGGGGCGTTATCGGGAACGGTCGCTGGGCCTGGAGTCGTTACCACCGCAGCGGGATACTTCGCAGTCACCGATACGCCGGGATAAGGAGTGGCGACAGGCGCAGGCATCGGGGCGGGCGTCCCACCGGCGAAGTGTGCTGATGCCGGAGCCGGTTCGACAGCGACTATTCCAGTCAGCGGCACGCCGGAAGCCAGCAGCTGTTCCTGCAGGGAGACCTGCAAGGCCAAAGCCTCGGCCATCGACCGGTTGAGTTGCCCGGCAAGGCGGAGGTAGGCGTCGTGAGCCTGCATGCTCGCTTGCTGAGCCGAGGCGAAGTCGCGCAGCAGTCCATCAACGACAACTCCATCGTGACCTGTCCCCTGAACGGGGAGGGACACTGCCGGGAGACCTCCATCATCCCCCACGTCATGAGCGGGATGGGACGCAGATGGCGCCGCGACAGTCCTCTGAGCTTGTAATGGCATGTTCCCTTGGGCCGGGTGTAGGGGAGAGTGATCATTCGCCCCTGCGGCCGGAGATGAGGCTTCGGCCGAGGGACGGCTAGTGCTGACCATTGCCATCCCGCCGACGGGAACGGACGACGCCGGAACTTGATGCTGGTCCGGCTGCAGGGGCGCATAAGCATTCACCCGCTCCGTCGGACGTGCGGATGACGATGGAAGAGAGAGGTTCCCTGCTCCTGCGGTCGGGGTGCCAGCGCCGATAGCTGATGATGGCGCTGTCGCCGCTGCTTCGGTTGCCGCGGCACGAACAGCGGTTTTGGGAAGAGTCGGCTCGAAGGGATCGCCGCCGGTTTTGAATCGGATCTTCTTCGCGTCCTGCCGGCATTCGCCGACGACATCGGTCGATGCTGCGATGAGTAGAGGCCCGACATTGACAGCGACCCGCTCAGAAACCAGTTGGGCCAGCAGCTTCAGCAATGCGGAATGATCGTCGACGCCGGGAAGACAGACGGATCTGGCGACATGGGGGCGGCCGGCGAGGATGCGGCTGATCATCCTGCTGCAGGAGCCTCCCGGGCCCATCTCCAGGAAGAATCGCACGCCATCGGCGTAGGCCGCCTCGATCACTTTCGGGTAGTCGATGCCTTCCACGGCCTGGGCCAGGATGGACTCCGCTGCACTGCGCCTGCTTACCTGGTAGGCAGTCCCGGCTGCACCGCTGTAGAAAGTGACACCCTCAGGCGGGTTGGTGGTGAAGAGATGCAAATCGCGGTAGGCATTCCCGACTTCCTTGGCCACCTCGCAGTGGACGGTGGTTACGCCCTGGAGGGGGAAGAAGCGGCAGTCAAGCATGGCCACGAGGTGCTTGACCCATTTGACGTCTCCGCCGATCACGCATTCGTCGGGGGTGTTGACGATCAGCAGGTAGACCCGCGATGTCTTCTTGAGAGCCCGGCGTACATCACGCACCGGAGCATCGACTACTCCTATGGCCCAGTTGATCTCCTTGCCGTCTGTTTCACCCCAGGCGCGCCTGGCGGCCCGGCACTCGCCCGCGAGATCACGGGTGAAGAGCGTGGAGGCGCGCATGCGCGAGAGCATCAGGTCACGCTCCAGCCAGGTGCGGGTGGCGATAAGTCCGGCTGACTCGCCGAGGCTGTAGCTGATGACCGCATTGGGCTTGATGCCGAAGCTCTGCACCACGTCGCTGACAGCGCAACCTGTGGCTACCTGCCCGAAGATGACCGCCAGGTGATTGTCGTTTGCGGATTCTATCGGTGCGCCGTTCCAGAAGTGCTCTGGCTGGAACTGGTCGCGCAGGTACAGGTTCTCCGCATCCTGGTTGCGGTAGATCTCCGGCCACGCCGCGGAGAAGCCCATGCCCATGCCGGCGAAGTGGTTTCCGGACCCGGGGAAGACAAAGCCGATCTTCCCGGAAAGACCCAATGGATTGGTCGAGAAGAAGAGGCGATCGCGCATGGAAGGGTGGAGCATGGCATCGGCCTCGGCCGGATCAGCCGCCACAAGCCGTTCGCCCTGGATCACCAGCGCGATAAGTTCCTCGTGACTGCGCGCCACGAAGGAAATGGCCAACGGTTGCTTTCCTGACAGATCCTGGGAGCGGAGAAGTTCCTGCGAAAGCGCCGACATCTCGGGCCGGGTCCCTTCGCTTGCCTTTTGCCGCAGGTCCTTAAGCGCCTCGGATAAGGCGTCGCGGCTTGCGCCGGTCACGGCGAAGAGGAAATCAGTGGCGGCGCCAAGCGGGGCAAACCTCTCCGCGGCTGCGCGTGCAGGAACCTTCTCATGCCCCTGCAGAACAACGTGGGAGCAGTTGCCGTCGACCCCGAAGACGCTGACACCCGCGAAGCGCGGGCCTTCGGCGCGGTTGCGGAGCCAGTAGCGGGACCCGCCGGGAAGATAAAGGGTGCCGTTGCCTGATAGCTGGCTGAGCGGAAGATTACCGGAGCGCGAGCCGGGGATAATCTCCTGGTAAAGGGCCAAGGATGCACGTACCAGTGACGCAAGTCCCGAGGCTGCTCCGCAGTGACCGATGTCCGCCTTGACGCTGGCTACCGCACAATGCCGCTTGCCAGGCGCAGGGGGGGGAGTATCGGATGAATCGTCCAAAGCGGGCTCGGCGCTGACCGGTCTATCGAAGAAGGCCGCGAGCGCGGCTACCTCCATGCGGTCTTCAGCGGGATAGCCGCTGCCGTTGGCTTCCAGGTAACCGACCTTCGCAGGGGTGACCGCCGCCTCGTCATAAGCGCGTTCCAGGGCGCGGCTGTAGGACGGGGCGCCGGGGACGATGAGGCTGCCACCGGCACCGCCGATTCCCCTGATGACGGCATAGACCCTGTCGCCGTCGCGCTCGGCATCTGCGAGTCGCTTCAGGACGACGGCGGCCGCTCCCTCGCCGACCACGGTACCATCTGCGGTCTCGTCGAAAGGAGTGGACCGTCCGGTTCTGGAAAAAGCTCGTCCCCTGTGCTGGCCCAGGGCCGCACGCAGGTCTCCGGCCAGATCTACGGCGCCGACAACGGCGCGGTCTATCTCGTTCTCCTGGAGTTGGCGCACCGCCGCTTCCAGAGCCTTGAGTCCGGAGCTCTCTTCGCTGGAGATCGTGAAGCTCGGACCGCCGCAGCGGAACTCCCTGGCGACCCTGCTGGCGACTACGCTCCCCAACGCGCCCATGGTGCGGTTGGCGCTCAGCGCAGGTCCGCTCTGATCGCGGAGTTGCCGGGTCCAGGCCGCCAGTTCCTCGTCGTTCAGCTTGAGCCCCAGTGCCTTTGCCCACTCTGCAGCCTTCTTTGCGATGGACCAGCGGAAGCTGAAGTTCGTGCTGTTGAGGTCTAGGGCGATACCGACGAAGACGCCGGCCCGCAGGTTGTCGGAGCGGTCAAGACCGGCATCGGCGATGGCGGCGGCAGCGGATTGCAGCATCAGGAGCTGCTGCGGGAGCATCTCCTCCATCTCCTTCGGCGGGATGCGGAACTGGTCTCCGGGAACCTCGAAGTCGTTCAGGTAGTACCCCGCAAAGGGGGTATCCTTCAGACCTTCCTTGCCGAACCATGCGCTCTTTTCCGCACCCCACCAGTCTTTGGGGCGGGCCGGCTTCGCCGTCGGGTTTCCACCGAGGGCGCGGAGTTGGAATAAACGGAGGGATTGCCAGGCACCGAAGCGGGCGTCCATGCCGACGATGGCGATATCGTTGGACCCGTCCTCCTGCCTTTTGTGTGAAGAGGTCCTAAGGGCGGCAACGGCCTCGGGATGCGCCTCCCCTCCCTGCGGCAAGTATTCCTCTACCAGCAGGTGCGCGTTGATGCCACCGAAACCGAAGGCGCTGACCGCGGCGCGGCGCGGCACGCCGTCGCCCCGTCTCTTCCACGGAGCCGGTGCCTTCAGCACTCCGAAGGGGCTGTCCTCGAGTCCGAAGGTCGCGGGCGCCTCGCTGAAATTGGCGGTGGGGGGCAGTGTCTCCTCGGCCATGGCGAGCAGGACCTTGGTAAGTGCCGCAGACCCGGCAGCTGTCAGAAGGTGGCCTATATTCGATTTCACCGAGCCGATTACGCAGCGTTTTCCGCCGGCCTCCGAATCCTTCCAGAGTTCCTTCAGGCTGGTGACCTCTGTTGCATCGCCGACCGGGGTGCCGGTGGCATGGCACTCGATCAGATCGACATCCTGCGGAACCCACCCCGCCTTCGCGTAGGCGGCGCGCATGGCCCTCAACTGTCCGTCGGCCATCGGGGCCAACAGGCTTCCGCCGACATCGTTGGAAAGTCCGACACCCCTGATGATCCCGTAGATCCGGTCACCGTGTGCGATGGCGTCCTCGGTCCGTTTGAGGACGAAGATGCCCGCGCCTTCACCCACGACCAGGCCGTCGCCGGAGGCGTCGAAGGGGGAGCAGACGCCACGGCGCGACAGGGCCCGCAGTTGCGAGAAGCCCATCTGGGTGAAGAGGGGGTCCGGACGGGAAAGGCCGCCTGTCAGCATGGCATCGGCGCGTCCGGAAAGGAGCTCGTCGGTGGCCAGCTTGATGGCGTAAAGGGAGGAAGCGCAGGCTGCGTCGAGGGTGAAACTGCCGCCGCCAACTCCCAGCGCCGCGGCGAGGAGCCCGGCCGGAAGACCGGCGACGTAACGGTTCAGGGGGTCGGTGGAAACGGTGTCGTTCGCGGAGCCGAGAAGCCTCTCCTCGAAGGTGCGGCCGAGATAGGCGCGGGTCAGCTCGGCGGATTTCTCGCTCGGGAGGGCGAGATTGCCGATGATGACGCCGATGCGGGTGCGGTCGACAGGCGCGGTGACGGCGCTGTCGAAGGCCCTTTTCCCGGCATGGATCAGGAGGTGGAAGAGGGGATCGAGTCCGGCAACAACCTTGGGGTCTATCGATAGACCTGAAACCTCGGACAGCGGAGGAAGGGAGTCGATGAAGCAGCCGCGACGGGAGTAGACGTGGTCGGCCTTGCCGGCTTCAGGGTCGAAGGCGACATCTGCCGGTAGCTGCCACCTCCCTTCAGGCACCTCGCGCGCTGCGCTCTTTGCGAGGCGGATGTTTTCCCAGAATTTTGTCAGGTCAGGAGCGTCGGGGAATATCCCGCCGATCCCGACGATTGCCACAGATTGGGACTGCTGGTTCATGCTCAGGCCGCCCCCAGTTTAACGGAGACAGGTTGCAACTTGTTGCGCTGGAAGGCCTGTTTCAGGGACGGATCGATCACGCACTCATACCCTTCGAGTCGCGCCACGAGTTTGCCGGTGTGGCGGTCGAGGAACTCCATATCAGCGCTGGCGCCATGCTTGGTCTCCGAAGTGACACGGATGACCACCTGGACCCCTTCACGCGGGAAAGCCTCCTGGAACTGGCGGTAGCGCCCGGCGAAGCAGGGGAGGGATCCGGCGCCGAAGCGCTCGAAGCTCCAGAGGATCATCATCTGGAAGGCACTGTCGATCACCAGCGGGTCGGTGAGCCATGAGCTCCTGAGCGGCTGCTTGATCCAGTTCACCGGAGTGGGCGCGCCCTTCACCGACGCAGCGATCCCCTTCGCGGAGCAGCCGTCGACGTGCTCGATGCCGTGGAGGTCAGGCCCGTGGAAAAGGCGCTCGCGGTTGTAGATCACCCCGTTTTCGGGGGAGTAGGGGGTGCTGGGAATCTCGGTAATGGAGCGGATCCCCTCCGGATGCTTGGTGGCCAAAACGATCTCGGCACGGGCATGGAGGAGTGTCTTCCCGTTGGCGCCCTGGCTGCAGAGCTCGACAGGCACCAGGTGGAACGATTCCCGTTTCGCCGCGCGCCCGGCCATGACCGTGACCTTGAAGGCGGTGTTGTTCTCGAAAACCACCCCCTTGCAGATGCGCAGATCGTTGAAGCCGTGGAAGCGGAAGCCGGGATTGCCGTGCAGGGCGCCGTGGGCCAGCCACTCGACGATCACCGCCATGGGAACGACGGCCTTCCCGTCGAGGACGTGGGAACGCAGGAACGGGTAGTCGGAGACCGTGAGGGTGAGGCCGAAGGCTTCGGAGAGGCTCTGCGGCTTGGCAGTCGCAGCGGCTGTATCCGGTGCGGTCAGCGCAGCAAGGGCGACGATCTCCACCGGTGCGTCGGTCGCGGCTATCTCCCTGGCGAGGAAGGCTCCCCCTTCGGCGAGACCGATGACCCCGATCCCTTCGCCGGCGAATACCTTCTTCAGTGCCGGTGTCACCATCCCTCCATCCCAGGGACCCCAGTTGATGCTGACCGCGCGGCAACCGGTGCGGCGCCGTGCCTCCGACTGGGCGATCTTGTTCAGGACCTCGTTGGCGACGGCATAATCGACCTGGCCGACGCGGCCGAAGCGTCCGGTGCTGGAGGAGAAGAGGGCGATGAAACGGAGGTCGTCGCTGCGGGTGGCGTTAAGGAGAGCACGCAGTCCCTCGACCTTCGTGCTGTAGACCTGCTCGAACTGTTCCGGGGACTTGTCCACGATGAGACGGTCGGCGAGGACGCCTGCGCCGTGTACCACGCCGCGGACGGCGCCGTGTGAGCGGCGAATCTCGGCGACGAGAAGTTCCATGGCACCCTGGTCGCGGATGTCGACCGAGCGATAGACGGCCTCGGCGCCGGTCGAGGCGATACGCGCGAGGGTGGCTCTGAGTTCCCGACCGGCAACAATCGCGCGGTACCGCTCCTCGATCTCCCTCGGATGCAGCTTGCCGACAGCCTGCTGCATGATGGCCCTCTTGATCTCGCTCTCTTCGGTGAGGGAGACCAGCCATGCCGGTTCCTCCGCCGGTTCAGGAGAACGGCCGAGCAGGACCAGGAAGGGACGGTACTGTTCCGCGAGAGCGACAGCGGCAGCCGCCGTGACGCCGCGTCCGCCTCCGGTAATGACGACAACCTCTCCTTCGGCAACGGCAGGGACAGCAGGTGCAGGGGCCGCGGGAAGGGTGGCTGTCTCGAGGCTGAAGCGGCCACTCTGCGTCAGCCCAACCTCTACCGGACCGGGGCGCAGCATCTCGAGGACCACCGCTGCGGCGGCCGACGAGGCGTTGGGGAACTGCCCGAGGTCCATGGCCTTGCAGGTAACTTCCGGCCACTCCTGGGCAGCGGTCTTGGCGAGGCCGGCGAGACCGCCCGATAACGGATCCTTCACGGCGGTCCCGCTGCCGAACCCGAAGGAGCCGTCAAGGCGGGAGACGGTGACAAAGAGCGCAGCATCGCTCTTGCCGGCCTCGATCAGTGCCTCGGAGGCGTTCTTGAGGAGCTGGAAGGCGTTATTGAGGAAGAGGTCGTCGGTGCCGGCAACGGGCGCGCAGATAACGAGGCCGGAGAGTTTCCCGGTCGGCGCCATCTGGTCGGCCTGGCTTACATCGATCTTTCTAACCGTGCAGCCGTGGTCGAGGAGGATGCTGCAGAGTTCCGCGGCAAAGGGGGAGTCATCGTCGGTGACCCATATTTCGCCGTCGTTGGCCAGGACAATCCCGTCAGTATCGTCATCGTCGCCGATAAGCAAAGGAACAACGGTGCTCCGTTCGATGTCGGCGGGAGCGGTCTTTGCGGGCTCGGGTTGAGCTGTAGCGGCCGGCTCTGCCTTTACGGATGCCTGAGTCACCCCTTGAGTCGGGGAGGTTTCGGGGGGCGTTTCTTTTTTCGGGCCTTCAAGGAAGGATGCGATATCGCCGAGGGTGCGCAAGGTGCCGAGATGTTCCGGTCCGATCGCCGGTGTTCCCGGCAGCCTCTCCTGCAGCGTGGAGAGGATCTCGACCCTCTTGATCGAATCGATGCCAAGGTCGGAGTCCATCCCCATGTCCAAAGCCAGCATCTCAACGGGGTAACCTGTCTTATCGCTGACGACAGCAAGCAGTTCCGCGGCTATGTCCCTGCCGGATACCGCGGCGACAGAAACGACGGCGGAGGCTGGTCCGTTCCCTTCAGCAGGGGACGGGGTAGCCGGAGAAGCTTGGCCCGCGCCGAGATAGCCTGCGATATCGCCGAGGGTATGCAGGGTCCCGAGGTGCTCCGGCCCTATTGCCGGCGTTCCCGGCAGGCGCTCCTGGATCGCGGAGAGGATCTCAACACGCTTGATGGAGTCGATGCCAAGATCCGAGTCCATCCCCATGTCGAGCTCAAGCATTTCGACGGGATATCCGGTCTTTTCGCTCACAACCTCGAGGAGAACCGCAGCTGTGTCGACTCCGGCAGCCGGCGCCGCAGGGGCGACTTGGGGTGCTGCCGGGGCAGGTGCTGTTGACGCGACGGCTCCGGCGAGGTGGGTCGCTATGTCGCCGAGGGTGCGGAGCGTTCCCAGGTGCTCGGGGCCGATCGCGGGGGTCCCGGGGAGACGTTCCTGGAGTGTGGAGAGGATCTCGACGCGCTTGATGGAGTCGATGCCGAGGTCGGAATCCATCCCCATGTCAAGCTCGAGCATTTCAACCGGGTAGCCTGTTTTCTCGCTCACGACCGCAAGGAGGGTGGCGGTTATCTCTGCCGATCCGACAGCCGGTGCGATTGTCGAAGCAGTCGAGAGGGCCGCCGGTGCGGCGCCGGCAACTGCTCCAGCGGAGAGATGGCCGGCGATATCTCCCAGCGTCCTGAGGGTTCCCAGGTGCTCAGGGCCGATCGCGGGGGTTCCGGGGAGACGTTCCTGGAGCGTGGAGAGGATCTCGACCCGCTTGATGGAGTCGATACCGAGATCGGAATCCATCCCCATGTCCAGCTCGAGCATCTCGACGGGATAGCCGGTCTTCTCGCTTACCACGGCCAGCAATGTTGCGGTGACCACTTCGGTTCCCTGTGAGGCCGGGACCGACGCGGCCGGAGCGGTTGCGGAAACGGTCTTAGCAGCGGCAGCGGTTCCGGCGCCTGCCGAGAGGTGGCCGACGATGTCTCCGAGGGTTCTGAGAGTCCCGAGGTGTTCGGGGCCGATGGCAGGGCTTCCGGGCATCCTCTCCTGCAGGCAGGAGAGGATCTCGACGCGCTTGATGGAGTCAATGCCGAGGTCGGAGTCCATCCCCATATCGAGCTCCAGCATTTCAACCGGGTAGCCCGTCTTCTCGCTCACCACCTGGAGCAGAGTCTCGGTCACGCCTTCCGCAGCCGCGGACGCCGTCGGGGCAGGGGAGGGTGCCGGGGCAGCAGCCGGGGCGGTCGTAGGGGCCGTGGCAGGGGGCGGTGCAGGCGAAGCAGCCTGCACTGCAGCGGCGGTTCGCGGCGAGGACGCCGCTCCTACAGAAGCCGCAGCCGCTGCGGCCGTTGCAGAAATCCCAGTCATCCCAGAAATCCCAGTCATCCCAGCAGTCCCAGCAGTCCCAGCAGTCCCAGCAGTCCCAGCATCAACCGTAGCCGGCATCACCATCTGCGCCGACTGATAACTGGCGGCGGCAGGACCAGGCACCGCCACCCCTCCAGTCCCTAAGATAAGCCGTTGCTGCTGCTCGAGCAGGGTCTGGAAGGTCTTAGCCGCGGTCTCCTGTCCTTCAAGGAAACGTCGGTGCAACTGCGCGGTATCCTCCTGCATCTTCTGCAGAATGGTCATGCTCTCACGGGTGAGGCGCAGGGATTCGGCAAGGGCGACATGGGAAAGAGATTGCACCTGGGGCTGAGCAGGCGCCTGTGAGGGCGCATGTGCCATCTGCTGCGGCACCGGCATTGCCGCGGCGGGCTCGGCGATTCGTGGTGTCGACGCTTCAGCCACAGGTGCGGCCAGAGCTGCAACTGGCGCAGGCGCAGCGACGCTGGTATGTCCAACTCTATCCGCCACGGGGGCCGCGGCGGCAATAGCCTTCGGCTGGACCGGCGGCTTCTTCGCTTTCGGCTTGATGTAGTTGGCACCGCCGATGGGAATGGTCATCGCCGGCTTCTTCCCTGCAGGTGCCGGCTTGTGTCCCTCATCCCACAACGCGAGCTTGACCTCCTGTCCGTTGGCTGCCAACACCGCGATCGCACGGGCCAGATCTACAATTCCGGCGCGCTTTCCGGACGATGAGTCGAGAGCCAGGGCAAGGTGGGGGCGGTTGCCGAGAATGCCCTGGACGAGGCCGGTGAGCCTGCTTCCGGGACCGACTTCGAGGAAGGTGGTGATGCCCGCCGCGTACATGGCCTCGACCTCTGCCACCCACTCGACCGGCTTGGCCAACTGACCTGCGAGCAGAGCCTTCGCCGCCGCCGGATCGGTCGGGTAGACGCCAGCCGTCGTGTTTGCGTAGACGGGGACCGAACCCTCCTTCAGCTCGACCTTCTCCAGTGCCTTCAGGAAGGGCGCTGCCGCGTCGGCAACGAGGGAGCTGTGGAAAGCAGCTGCGACCGGGAGTTGCTTGCAGGTGAAGTCCCTGGCCAGGAAGGCTTCCTTGGCGCGTGTGATCTCGGCGGAACTTCCGGAAAGGACTGCCTGGGACGGCGCATTGCGATTGGCGATCACCAGGTCGAGTCTCTCCTGCGCGATGACCTCTGCCACCTTGGCGAGCGGACCGGCAACAGCGAGCATGCTTCCCTTGTCGCCTTTCCCTTCTCCCATCAGGCGGCCCCGCAGGCGGGACAGGGAGTGCAGAGCTTCCTCGTCCAACCGCCCGGCCGCGCAAAGCGCTACCAGTTCGCCGTAGCTGTGACCGGCGACGGCGCTGGGGGCGACGCCGAAGGACTCGAGGAGGCGGAAGGCCCCGATGCTCCCGGCGCCGATGGCGGGTTGCGCAACCTGGGTGGCACGCAAAGCTTCTTCCTGTTTATTACGGGTCTCGTCATCGAAGGCCGAGATCGGGAAGATGAAATCGGAGAGGAGTTTTCCCTGATCCGAGGCGAATCCCTTATTTGCCGAGGAAATGCTGTTGATGAGTTGCGGGAACCGGCAGGCGAGGTCATTCAGCATCCCGGCGTACTGGGAGCCCTGTCCCGGGAAGAGTATCCCGACCTTCCCAACGTTGGCGCCCGCGGCGAAATAGGCGCCATCCGGGGTCTGCCAGGCGGTCTTGGAATTCTTCTCCAGCATGGCGCGCGCGTTCTTCACCAGGCTTGCCACGTTGGTTTTGTTGCGTTCAACGACCAGTGCCAGCCTGCAGGGGGCGGTACGGTCGAAGCCACCCCTGGAGGTCGCTGCCAGATCCCTCAAGGCGCTCCATGAACCGCCTTTTTCCAGCCGGTCGAGACCGGCGGCCAGCGCCTCGGCATCGGGGCCGGAAAAGGTGAAGAGTTGTGTGTTGCCGTCCCAGTCCGCCGCCGTCTTTTCCTGCCGGTACTCTTCCAGCACGACATGGAAGTTCGAGCCGCCGAACCCGAAGGCGCTGACGGCTGCTCTCCTGGGAGCGCCGGGACGCGGGAACCAGGGACGCTTCTCGGTCGGGACGTAGAAGGGGGAGGCCCCGGAGACGATCTCTTTCTGGGGTGTCTGGACCTTGATGGTCGGCGGGATCACCTTGTGGTGCAGGGCCAGTGCGGCCTTGATCAGACCGGCAGAGCCTGCGGCCGCCTTGGTATGGCCGATCTGCGATTTGACAGATCCCAGCGCGCACCACGGCACTTCGGCCTCGCCGTATACGTCCCGAAGTGCGCTGATTTCCACGGCGTCCCCGACCTTGGTGCCGGTCCCGTGCGCCTCGATGAGGCCAATGCTGTCAGGGGTGACCTCGCAGTTGGCATAGGCTGAAAGGAGCGCCTTCTTCTGACCGGCTGCGCTCGGGGCATAGATGGCATCGCCCTTGCCGTCGCTGGAGGAGCCGAGGCCACGCACCACGGCATAGATCCTGTCGCCGTCGCGTTCGGCATCGGCCAGCCGCTTCAGCACAACGATCCCGAGTCCCTCGCCGAGGATGGTCCCGTCCGCGGTGATGTCGAAGGGCTTGGCGTTGCCGGTGGGGGAGAGGGCGGGAGTCTTGCTGAAGCACATGTACATGAAGATGTCGTTGAAGGTGTCGATCCCGCCTGTGACGACGATATCCGACTTGCCCGAGGCGAGCTCGAGGGAGGCCAGGTGCAGGGCGCTGAGCGAGCTGGCGCAGGCGGCGTCAACGACGCAGTTGGTCCCGCCGAGGTCGTAATGCTTGCTGATGCGCCCGGCGACCACGTTGCCCAGAAGGCCCGGGAAGGAATTTTCCTGCCACGGGACGTAGGAGTCGGAGATCCTCTCGACTACGTCCTTGGCCACCGTCTCGTCCACCCCGGCATCCTTGAGTGCGGAACGCCAGATGGGGTGCCCGAGGCGGGCTCCCAGGGGAATGACCAGCTCCAGCGTGCCGGTGACGCCGAGGATGACGCTGGCGCGGCTTTTGTCGAAGCTGCGGTCCGGGCCGTAGCCGGCATCTTTCAGGGCGTGTCCCGCGGCGACCAATCCCAGCAGCTGGGAGCTGTCCACGGCCTCCAGGATGTTGGGAGGGATGTTGAACTCCATCGGGTTGAAATCGACGGGCGAGATGAAACCTCCGCGGCGGCCGTAGGTGCGGTCCGGACTCTTCTGGTCCTGATCGTAGTACTCGTCAACCGGCCAATGAGACTCGGGCACGTCGGTGATGGCGTCGACCCCATCCACGATGTTGGCCCAGTAGGTCTTGTGGTCTTCGGCCTTGGGGAAGAGGCAGCCGATCCCGATGATGGCGAGCTCGGATCCGTTGCGGGAGAATTTCATATCATCATTTTTCAACAAAGGTACTCCTTGATCTTTGCGATTTCGAGCGGCTCGGGCGACAGGGCCCCCTGGGGCAGGTCGATCCCCTGGCTGCGCAGGAAGTTTGCGCGGGTAAGGTGTGCCGCGCCGTGCAGGATGTTGAGTGCGACGGTAACCACCTCGCGGTTTTGCGGTGCTTCCAGGAAGGAGCCGGCGGCCCACTCATTGAAAGCTCCCATTGCGGGGCCGCACCAGACTTGGTAATCCATGCGGCGCTTCTCGGCGCCGTCCTTGGCCCAGTGTGCTGCCAGCCCGAGATACGAGCGGAAGACCAGCGCCATCCGGTGTTTCGGATCCCGTTCGGCGCGCTCGACCTGCGACGGGTCCCGGACCAGGAAATAGGAGCGGGTGTCGCGCCAGGTATCGTCGAGAGATGCCTGGAAGAAGGTTTTTTCCAGCTTCTCGCGCTCGGCCGCCGGGATCTCTTCGATGCTCTTGTGGGCGCGGTAGATCTCGTACAGCTTGGCGGCGCGCATGGGGAACATGGTGCCGCGCTTGAGTACCTGCACCGTCACCCCCATCTCGAACATGTCCGCGGCGGGGGCCATGATGACGTCAGCCTGCCGCGTTTCGGCCAAAAGGGCGCGCACCGTGTCGGAGGTGCCTGACTCGACGCAGGCCTGGTTCACGGACCCGGTCATGAGGTAGGCGGCACCCATGGCAAAGGCGGCGGCAGCCGACGCCGGGGTTGAAATGCCGCCGGCAAGGCCGACCCTGAGCTTCCGGTCGTAGCGGTACTGGCGCTGCAGCTTGGCGGCGAGCGAGGCGATTGTGGGGAAGAGGGCGAGGGCCGGGCGGTTGTCGGTGTGGCCGCCTGAATCCGCCTCCGCGGTCACGTCCTGGGCCAGGGGGACCAGTGCGGCCAGTTCAGCCTGCTCATTGGTGATCGAGCCGTTCGCCACCAGTTCGCGCAGGAACTTTTCCGGCGCCGGGGCGAAGAATTTGGCAGCCAGCTCCTCGCGGGAGACCTTGGCGATGATCCTGTTGGGGGAGACGATACTGCCGTCTGCAGCCCGCCTGATGCCGTGCACACGGTAGCGGACCAGCGGCAGGGTGAGGTCCAGGAAGGCCGAGGCCTCGACGATGCGGATCCCCTTGCGGATGTACAGTTCGGCTATGTCTCTTTCCAGGTCGGGTTCGTGCGGCGAATGGATCAGGTTGAATCCGTAAGGGAGCTCGCCCAGGGAGGCTGACAGGCGGTCAGCCGCTTCCTCCACCTGCGAGAGCGGTAATCCCGCCGCGCCGAAAAAGCCGAGCATTCCGGCGCGACCGAGTTCTTCGGCAATGGCCGCGGAACTGATCCCCTTGGCCATGGAGCCGCCAAGGTAAGGGAAGCGGATGCCGAGTTCTCTGCAGAAGGCGGAATCACCGAGGTTTTCGGGAAGGCAGGGCGGGGCGTAGCCGGCGACGGAGAGACCGTCTCCGGAGCAGTCGCCGAGTTGGCCGATGCCGCCTGTTGCGGGAACCATCTCCCCGTCTTTGTTGAGCAGGTAGAGGGGGTGACGGACCGAGCGAAGGGCCTCCGTGAGGTCGCAGGCCGCCGCGGGCGCTTCCGCCCCTGCGGACCATGAGCCGAGGCTTTCGGATTGGTATTTGTCACCGGTCGAGTCGTACCGGAAGGAACACTGGTTCAAACGTGCAACTCCTGTTGCCGGCATAATTGCAGCGGCTTACGATGGCCTATCGTAGTTAAAGCGGCAATAGGACTAGGCTTTGGTATTGAGGAAGCAGTTTGAAGATAACGACGGAGAAGCGGGAAAGATAACTCGCACTCACGATTACTGGCACCGCCCACCTTAACAGAGTATGTGTACATTAAATTAACGGAAAAGGCAAGACCGCACGGGGAATTCAGGCTCCTTTAATAGAGATCGAAGGCCGTATCATCCTCTTTTCCCGGTTTTTCTCTCAATGGCTTTTACTACATAGGGATACACTGTATCAGTCACGATCCGATAACCCTTGCCTGTCGGATGTATGCCGTCCCCGAGGTTGAGGTCGGGGTCCCCGGCGACGTTGGCCAGGAAGAACGGGATAAGGATCAGATCGTGCCTCTTGGCCACAGCGGGATAGACCCTCGAAAACTCGGTGGTATAGGTGTTGCCGAGGTTTCTGATCATCTCCATCCCGGCGAGGACCACCACGATCCCCCTGGACTCGAGCATTGTGACCATCTGATCCAGGTTCTTTTGCATCACGTGCGGGTCGATACCCCGCAACCCGTCGTTGGCGCCTATCTCCAGCACGACCACATCGGGCTTGAGTTTGAGTACCCAGTCGAGGCGCGACAACGTGCCGGAGCTGGTCTCACCGCTGATCCCTGCGTTGACCACACGCCACCGGTAGCCGGCTTGGTGGAGTTTTCTCTCCAGTTGGGCAGGGTAAGCCTCCGACTCCGGAACGCCGTAACCGGCGGTGAGGCTGTCTCCTAGCGCGACCACCGTACCTTGCGAGGCCGGCGGGTCCGTCGGGTGCGTGGCCCGGGACTCTTTCTGTTCCTGGCAGCCGCCCGAAAGTGCCCAGAGGGTCATGACCATACCTGCAATTGCCGCCTTGAGAGCGTTCATAGAAATTCCCCTGCTGCGACTCTACTCCTCCGCCTGTTCCCGCAGAAAAATCACCGGCTTCTGGCGCAGAATCGGGATCGATGCGGCCATCCCCACGGCCAGCACCATCACGACCGTTGCCAGCACCAGCAGGAGGCTCTCAGCGGGGTAGGCATTGTAGCTCATGTCCAGACCTTTGCGGCAGATGATGAGGCTTGCTACCTGCGATATGACTTGGGCGATCACGCCGCTCATTAACCCCAGAATGAGGTTTTCGACGGCGAAGACCGTCAGCACGAATCGGCGGCGGGCACCGAGGATGGTGAAGTAGACGGCTTCCTGTATCCTGGCGTATCGTGTGGCAAAGACCGAACTGACCACGATCAGTATACCCGCAACGATGCTGAAAGAGGTGAAGAACCTGACGATGGTCGACAGGCGGGCCATGATCCGGCCGAAGACGGCGACGCTCTCGGTGAGGTCGATGACGCTCACGTTGGGGAAGCTGCCGACTATCCTGTTCTGGATCCCGGCGATCCTGCTCCGGTCAATACGTGCCGCACAGAAGATGGTCTGCGGGGCTCCGGCCAGCACGGGAGGAGGAAAGACGAAGTAGAAGTAGGGGGTGATGCCGCCGCTGGTCCTGGTCCGGACACTGGAAATCCTCGCCTCGACCGGGATGCCCTGGATGCGGAAGGTGATGGTATCTCCCACCGCCATCCTGTGCATCTTGAGCACCGTGTCCAGTACCGATACCTGCTGCATCGGCCAATCCTTCCTGAAGAGGCTTTTCCCCGAGACCATGCGCTCATCCCGGAGCAGGTAGTCCCGGTAGGTGAGGTTGAATTCCCGTGCCAGGTTGTCCCCGCGGGCCTTGCGCTCCTTCTCGGGATCGATGGGCTGACCATTGACCGCGGTCACGGTGCCGCGAATGACCGGGAAGTACTCGGCGGGGAATCCGAGGGTGTTGGCGAAGTCGGCCTTTTGCGACGGCTGGATATCGATGAAGAAGACGTTGGGGGCACCCGGCGGGAAGGACTCGATGAAGGATGCGTCGAGATTCTTCTCCACCAGGGTGATGGCGAAGATGACCGCGAGAGCGGCGGAGAGGGTGACGATGATGGAGCGCGAGGCATTGCGCGGGCGAAAGAGGCCTTTCAGTGCCTGCCGCAACGGGAGATTTTTCGGCTCGTGGCGCTTCAGGAATTCGAGGGCGACGGTGGACAGCAGGAAGGCGATCAGGATCAGGCCCATCAGCGCCAGGATGAAGTAGAGGCCGGTGTGCAGATCCCTGAGCCGGATCATCACCATGGCAAAGAAGAAGAGGGTGCCGGCGCCGGCGATGACCCAGGTAGACCGGCTCCAGAAGCTTTCCTGCTCCTCCTTGCCGAGGATGGCGCGGGGCTTGACCTCCTTGAGGCGGTAAAGGGGGAGGGCGGTGAAGAGCAGGACCACCATCAAGCCGATCACCACCCCTTCGGCGACGGCCCACGGCGATACGGTAAGGGTCACATGGGCGGGAATGAGGCCGCTGAAGAGTCGGGGGAGGAAGTGCTGCAGCCCGAGGCTTGCAGCCAGGCCGGCGGCGGTACCGAGAAAGCCGAGGAGCAGGGTGACCGCGAGGAAATGGCCGATTATGAAGCGGCTCCGCGCGCCCAGGGCCTTCATCACCGCGATCGTCTTTTCCTGCTCCTTGAGAAGCGCGACGAGGGTGCTCTGGATGCCGAAGCCCGCCAGGAGCAGGGTGAAGATCCCGCTCAGGTTCAGGAAGAAAAGGAGGTTGTCGAAGAAGCGCTTGACCCTGGAGTCCCCGCTCCGGTAGGTCTCCACCCGGACCCGGCTTTCCCCTGCAACGCTTCGCACCCTCGACGCCACGGCCTCGAGATTCCTCTGGTCGTTGACCTTGAGCAGCGTCACGTAATCGGCGCGGCTTCCCCTCCCCAAGAGGCCGAGCGAGGCGAGGTCGCTGGCGGCGATAAAGGCCCTGGGGCCGAGGGCGAAGAAATTAACCGGGCGGTCAGGTTCCTGCAGCACGACATCCTTCACCGCGAGGGTGGCCTGCCCGACGCGCACCATGTCCCCGATCCGCAGCCCCAGCCGGTCCAGCAGGGTCTGCTCGACGATCATGCTTCCTGCGCCCAGCACCTCGTGAAATGGCCGCCCCGACGCGAGCACGACCTTGCCATAGAAAGGGTACCCCGGCTCAACCACCTTCAGGTCGCAAAGCAGCGACGCTTCGCCGACGGTTTTTCGCACTATCGAATAAAAATCGTAGTACCGCGCCGCCCTCACCTCGCCCTTTTTCACCATGGTCGAGATCTCCGTCTCGACGGCCGGCGGAAGCGGGCTATGCGAGGTGGCAATGACGTCGCCCGCATGCAGCGACTGTGCGTCACGCAGCAGGGAGCTCTCCACGCTGCGGTTGAAGCTTCCGAGGGAGACGAGGGTGATCATGGAGAGGGCGACGCAGAGAACGAAGACGGCGGACTGCCGCTTGGCGCCGGTTATCTGTCGCAGGATGAAGTGCCGGTTGACCATGGGCTGTCACACGATCCTGCCGTCGCGCAGGGTGATGATTCTGTCGGCCTTGTGGGCGATCTCGTCGCTATGGGTGACCAGTAGCAGGGTGGTATCGCGCTCGCGCTGCAGTTCGAGCAGCAGTTCCAGGATGGTGGCTCCGTTGACGGAATCCAGGTTTCCCGTCGGTTCGTCGGCGAAGATGATGCGAGGCTCGTTGATCAGGGCCCGGCAGATGGCGCAGCGCTGCTTCTCGCCTCCGGAGAGCTGATGCGGGAAATTTGCGCTCCGTTCCGACAGCCCCACCCGGTCAAGGAGGGCCTCGGCCTTTTCCCTGGCGGTGGCATCCCCCTTCAGCTCGGCCGGAAACATCACGTTCTCCTTGGCCGTCAGCGACGGGACCAGATGGAAGGATTGGAAGACGAAGCCGAATGTGGAGTTGCGAAGCGGGGCCAGGGCGTCCTCGTTGAAATCGGTGATGTCGACCTCTTCCAGGAGGACCCGCCCCTCATCCGGGCGATCGAGGCCGGAGAGGATGGTGAGCAGGGTCGACTTGCCGCTGCCGCTTTCGCCCTTGACCACCAGGAACTCCCCTCTCGCCACCGTCAGGGTGACGCTGTCCAGGACCTTGATCCGCCGTTTTCCGATCAGGTAGTTTTTGGTGATGCCGCGGGTCTCCAGAATTGCCATTCCGAACTCCACAGAGCTGCGCTTGCCGTTGCCACCCTCATCCGCAGGAGCGCCGATCTCCCAACAAGAAGCGGGAACAGGTCAACCACCCGCTCCCGCCCGGATATCTCTCGCTACCCCTTGAACTCCTTGAGCCAATTAACCCGCTGCCGACGTGCTACCCCGGCAGGGGGACGAAGAAGCTTTTTTCCGCCTTGCAGACCGGACAGGCCCAGTTGGAAAGAAGCTCCTCAAATGAAACGCCGGGAGGAACCTCGTTAACCGGGTCCCCCTCGGCGGGATCATAGACGTACTGGCAGATAGTACAAATCCAGCTCTGTAGAGGGGTATTGGCATCTTTACCATTCACCATTCACTATTCACCTTTCACCGTTTGATCACCACGATACCGGTTGTGGTTCCTTTTTCACCAACAAGATGCTGCAGGGCATCTTGCGGATGATGGCGTCGTTGTCACGGCCGAACAACATGTGCTCGAGGCGGCCTTCCTCATGAGCAAGCAGGAGTAAAAGGTCGATCTTTTCTTCACTGACGACGTTGACGACTTCGTCGACGGGATTGCCGTCCTTGATAATCAACTTGATCGGGAAGCCGGAAGTCAGCTCCCGCCTGAGGATCTTGTCGAGTTCGTCCTTCGTTTCCTCCTGGATGTTCAGGTAGCTCTTGTGACGGTCGTCGGGGTAGGGCAGCGGGGCGTTGAGGGCCTCCTGGTCGACGGGGTTCGATATCAGGTGCAACACCTGGAGCTCGGCTCCCAACTTCTTGGCGAGTGAGATGCCGCTTTCGACGGCATCACGGCACTCCTGGCTTATCCTGCCGACCGCAAGTATCCGCTTGATGTTATTCATGACCTGCCTCCTTTTCGACTCGCCGGTTTTTCAGAATCAGCTGAGAGTGGGTGCCCCCGCGTTGTCTTAGAAGAGAGGATACAGCAGCACTTCTGTAATTATGAAGCAGTCCTGACAGCGCTAATGATTGACTTTCCTCAGTATATCCCATTGCCAAGTGGCGGCAACTTGGTAAAGTATTTTTCAATGAGAGCCCCCGATCACCGTTACAGGAGGTACTGCAATGAGTAAGCTCGCGAGGATTGCCGGTCTGTTCCTGATAACAACCATGCTTTGCTCCTGCGCCTCGGTATCGGTGGTCGATACCTGGCGCAATCCCAGTTTGAAGGCGCCGAAGCTGCACAGGGTACTGGTGGTCAGCATCACCAAGAAATATTCCAGCCGCAGGGTCTATGAGGACATGCTCTCCAGCGAGCTCGCCAAGCACGGGGTTGAAGCGGTGGCAGGGTACTCCCTGATGCAGCCCGGTGAGAAGTCCGACTGGACGGCGCTGGACGCCGCGGTGAAACAGGCTGGGGCCCAGGCGGTACTGACCCTGCAGACCATCAAGGTCGAACAGCAGACGACGGTCCAGCCCGGCTACGTCACCACCTATCCAGGGCACTGGTATCCTGAGGCCTTCCCCGCCTGGGACCTCTACGGCTATTACGGCTCGATGGCCAATTACGGCCCTGCCTTTATCTCCACCTACGACGTAGCCACCATGCAGGTGAACCTCTTCGATGCAGCCTCCGGAAAACTCCTCTGGGCCGCCACCGTGACCAGCGACGAGCCGGAAAAGATCGTCTCGGTCGGCAAGGACCTGGCGCGGCTGGTGGCAGAAGAACTGGCGAAGCAGGGGCTCATCTGACGGCAAGGGCTTGACGGTTCATGACGCAGGAAAAAGGATTCCCTCGGGCGTCCTTTTTTTATGCCCGGGCCTGATCGTCGACCATCGCGCGGCAACGGGAGGGCGACCTATGCCCCTGAAACCATGGCAGGTGCAGCCTCGCTCCTTTTATGACCGCGACACGGTCACGGTGGCTCATGAGCTACTCGGATCTTTCCTGGTGCACGTAGTGGACGGCGAGGAGCGGGTGGGTAGGATCGTCGAGGTCGAGGCGTATATAGGGCCTCATGATCTTGCCGCTCATTCTTCCAGGGGGCTCACTCCCCGCACCCGGATCCTTTTCGGCCCCCCAGGCTATGCCTACGTCTACCTGGTCTATGGCCTCCACTGGTGCATGAACGTCGTCACCGAGCGGGAGGGGCATGGCTCGGCAGTCCTTTTGCGTGCGCTGGAACCGGTGCAGAACCTGGATGACAAGACGAAAGGTCCCGGGCTGTTGTGTCGGGCCATGCAGATAGACAGCCGGCTGAACGGGCATGACCTCTTGAGCCCGGATTTCTTCGTTGCGGCCGGACCTAGGCCGGAAATCTCGGAAATCGTGGCGCGGCCGAGAATAGGCGTTGATTACTCAGGGATCTGGGCCGGCAAGCTTCTCCGGTTCTATCTGAAAGGGAACAGGTATATCTCCAAACCGTAGCTCTCTCCTACCTCCCTAATCTCCGTCGTTTCTGTCTACGCTCTGCACTTCCTCCTTCCTCGTCACAATCGCCAATGAACCTGGAAATACTTTCCCTGTCTAAGCCTTGAATGCTTGCGAGATCTCGTCTGCGGCAATGAGTAATCGATTCGCCATGACAGCACGAGGAAGGGGGCCTGCATCGAAAAACGAAGAGCCGATTCCTCAAAGATATTCGGTGCTCTTAGTGCAATGCCCTGTCCTTTGGATATAATCAGAGAATTCATGAACTTCGAGAAAGGGCCGCCGGCATGGCTAATGGCAACTCACAGCAGATACGTTTGGGCATAGGCGATGCGCATGTCCCGCTGCACTCGCATATCGCCTACTTCGTGGAAGATGACGAAGACCTGGCCGCGGCCCTCGGGTTTTTAACCGAGGGGCTCAAAGGCCACGACCACTGCGTCATAATCGGCGATCACAAAATGAACGAACGGAGCTGCAGCTTCCTCGCGGGAAGGGGAGTCGACCCAGGTGTCTTGATCGAGACGGGCCGTCTCGCCCTGGTAGGGGGAGTCGACTCCGGCGAAGCCATCGTCGACACTCTGGTCAAGACCTTTTCCCGCATGATCCAGGCTGGTGCCAAGGTCGTCAGGCTCATGGCAAACCTCGGATGGCTCGAACAGGGCTGGCCGTCGGTGATGGATCTTCTTGCCCTTGAAGCAAAGGTCAACCGGATCGCGGAGCGCTTCCCCTGTGTCCTCCTCTGCCTTTACGACATGCGTACCCTGCCGGGCATCATCATGCGCTACGGTGCCCTGGAAACCCACCCTCTCGCCATTCGCGGCCAGACGATCGAAAAGAACCCCTTTTACCTGCCACCCGAGGCCTCTCTCACCCAGCTCGATGAGATGTCGACAACCTTGTGCGACTTCGAGCGCGTCTCCATGGAAAGGCGGCGCAACGAACAGGCCCTGCTGGCCCTGCGCGACATGAGCACGGTGCTCCAGTCGACCCTGGAACTGGACAAGATCCTCGAGGATGTCCTGCGGACAACGGCGGGGGTGGTCGGCGCCGAAAGCGGCATCGCTGCCTTTTGTTCCCCCGATGGCGCCTCCGGATATCTCCACCTCATCAAGGGAGAGGTCGCCTCCCCGGAAGAGGGGTGGACGGGGAGGGAGCCGATTCCGGGGAGGCTCATTTTCCTGCCAACACCATATCTGTCCAACGACGCCAGGCACGACGCCAACATTGACCCGGCAGTTGCCGAACGCTACGGCATCACCGGCGTGATCAGCACCCCGATCCTCGACTCCGGCGGCTTCATGATCGGCTTTCTGGAGATGCACAACAAGGTCGACGGCTCAGGATTCTCTTCCTTTGACCAGGGACAGTTGGCCTCGGCTGCCCAGATAGCCGCCCTGGCCGCCAAAAATGCCAGCGCCTTCCGCAGGATCTCCCTGATGGGGGCAAGGCTTAGGGAAAGCACCGAACGTTATCGACATTTGGTGGAGGGGCTTGATGCCATAGTCTGGGAGGCGGACGCCGAGACATTCCGCTTCACCTACGTGAGCCGGCAGGCCGAGACCATGCTCGGTTACCCCGTTTCCCAGTGGCTGGAGGAATCCGATTTCTGGGCGAGCCACATTCATCCCGACGACAGGGAGAGGGCGGTGGGAATCTGCCGCCTGGCCACCGCCCAAGGCAAGGACCACCGCTTCATCTACCGCTTCATCGCCGCCGACGGGAGGGAGGTGTGGCTGCGCGATCACGCGAGGATCGTCCTTGACAACGAAGGAGCGGTAAGTCAGTTGCGCGGCTTGATGGTCGATATCTCCGAGGCCATGGCACTGCAGGAGGCGCTGCAGAAGAGCGAGGCGAAATTCCGCTCGATCTTCCAGGGTGCGGGCATCGGCATGGCCATGGTCGACGCCGACGGAAGGCTGCTGCAGACCAATCCAGCCCTGCAGTGCATGCTGGGGTACCCGGAACCTGAACTGGAGGAAAAGACCTTTTTCGGGCTGAGCCATCCCGATGATGTCCACTCCGGGGTCACGGGCTTCAGCGCCCTCATGGCCGGCTCCCTCACGCGCTTCCAGGTGGAAAAACGGTTTCTCAGAAAGGACGGCCGGGAGCTGTGGGGATGGGTGACCTTCTCGGCCGTGCAGGTCGACGGCGGAAGCCAGTACGCCATCGCCATGGTCGAGGACATAACCGAGCGCAAGGAGGCCGAGGCCGAGGTCGCGGAACTCCTGGCCCAGGTGCAAAGGGACGCCGCAGAGCTCGAGAAGCGCGTGGCCGAAAGGACCTCCCAGCTGGAGGAGATCAACAGCGAACTCGATTCCTTCGCCCACTCGGTCTCGCACGACCTCAGGGCTCCGCTGCGTGCCATGCAGGGATTCGTGGAGATCCTGCTCGAGGACCTGTCCCTGGGGGACCGGGAGCGTCACCAGTACCTGCAACGGACACTTTTGGCCGCTCAAGGGATGGACCGCCTGATCCAGAACCTGCTGGCTTACAGTCGCCTGAGCCGCCAGGATATCATGCTCAAGCCGGTCAGTCTCGACGAGGTGGTGAAGGAGGCCGCCCAGCAGCTGGAGCTGGCCAGCGGCGGGAAGAAATACCTCCTGGAGGTAGCGGGGCCATTGCCGGAGGTGGTCGGGCACCACGCGGTGCTGGTCCAGGTGGTGCTGAACCTCCTGACCAACGGCGTCAAGTTCGTGCCGGCAGGGGTCACGCCCAGGCTCCGCATCTGGGCTGAACTCTCCGAGGGGCACTGCCGGCTCTACGTGCAGGACAACGGCATAGGCATCCCCCCCGAGCACCAGGAAAGGATCTTCAAGATCTTCGAGCGCCTGCACAGCATGGAGGAATATCCCGGCACCGGGGTGGGGCTCGCCATCGTGCGCAAGGCGGTTACCAGGCTGGGGGGGAAGATCGGGGTCATCTCCCGGGAAGGGGAGGGGAGCCGGTTCTGGATCGAGTTCCCGGTGGCGGGGGGAATTCGCAGCGGCGAATAGCTCTGCGCTCGGCAAGGTCGAGGGGAAAGGGCGTGACGGCCCAAACCGTGAAAGAAAGAGAGATCTGGAGCAAAGATCATGAACGAGAAGCGATCCTCGGAACTGCAAAGACTCAAGGCGGCCCTACGCAGGCAGCGTAAGCTCGCCGAGGAGAAGCTGAGACAGTCTGAGGAGAAATTTAGCAAAGCCTTCAGGCTCGCGCCCGTAGGCATGACCATCACCACGCTGTCCGACGGGAAGTTCGTGGAGATGAACGAGGCGGTCGAGCGCCTGAGCGGCTACCTGCGGGACGAAGTCATCGGGCACAGCGCCTTCGAGTTCAACATCTGGCAGGACCCTTACGAACGGGCCAGGGTGATCTCGGAGGTAACGGAGAAGGGGGAGGTGCGCGAGCGCGAAATGATCATGAAGGACAAGGAGGGGCGCACCTTTTGGGGTTCCTATTCGGCTGTGACGATCGACATCGACGGGCGGAAGCATCTCCTCAGTCTGGTGAGCGATATCGGGGAGCGGAAACGGGCACTGGAAGCGCTGCAGGAAAGCGAAGAGCGTTTCCGGCTCCTGGCCGAAAACGCGCCGGTGCTGATCTGGGTGACCGGGAAGGACAGCCGGTGCACCTATTTCAATAAGACCCGGCTGGAGTTCACCGGAAAGAGGCTGGAAGAGGGGGGCGGCGACGGATGCAAGGCTGACATCCACCCCGACGATTTCGACCGCTGCGTCGGCACCTACCTTTCGGCCTTCAACGAACGTCGCAAGTTCAACATCGAGTACCGTCTGCGGCGCGCCAGCGGCGAGTACGGCTGGATTGTCGATACCGGCGTCCCGCGGCTCTCCGCCAGCGGCGATCTGCTCGGATTTATCGGCACGGGCTTCGACATCACGGAGCAGAAAAGGGTCAAGGATGAGCTGCAGCAGGCGAACCAGCTCCTGGCGCAGAGGGTGGCGGAGCGGACGGCGGAACTGACCGAGAGCATCGAGAAGCTGCAGGGGGAGATCAACGAGCGGATCAGGATGCAGCAGGCTCTGCAGGCGGAAACGACCGAGCGGATCAACGCCCAGTCCGAACTGCGGGAAAAGGAGCTGCTCCTTTTGCACCAGAGCAGACTGGCCGCCATGGGGGAGATGATCGGGAACATCGCCCACCAGTGGCGCCAGCCGCTCAATTCCCTGGCGCTGGTGGTCCAGGACATCCGCGCCACCTACAAGAACGGGACCTTCGATATCGAGTACCTGGACGAGAGCGTCGACAAGATGGTCGGCACCATCCGCCATATGTCCCAGACCATCAACGACTTCACGGACTTCTTCAGGCCCATGAAGGAGAAGGTGGAGTTCTCGGTGCTGGATGTCCTGAAGAAAACGCTTTCGCTGTTGGAGGGGAGCTTTCAATCGCAGCAGATCCAGATCGAAATCGCGGCACCCTCCGACCCGTTGGTGACAGGCTATCCCAACGAGTTCTCCCAGGTGCTGCTGAACATCATGATGAACGCCCGGGACGCCTTTTGCACCCATGAGGTGGCCTCCCCGCTGATCACCATAGAGGTGGCCAAGACCAGGAAGGGGAAATGCCTGCTGACCATCACCGACAACGCAGGGGGGATACCGGAAGAGATCATGGACAAGATCTTCGACCCGTACTTCACGACCAAGGGGCCTGAGAAGGGGACAGGGGTCGGGCTCTTCATGTCCCGCACCATCATAGAGAAGAAGATGGGGGGGACCTTGACCGCACGCAACGCCGGAAAGGGGGCACAGTTCCAGATAGAAGTATGACACGGTTAGAGCACTGGACGGCTGAGCCTGCGCTGGGGCATCCGCAGGGAAAGGAGGCGCTGTGACAACCGCACTCATCATCGAAGATCATCCCGACAACATGGTGCTGATCGGAAGGCTGTTGGAGAAATCGGGATACAAGACGCTGCGGGCCGTGACCGGGGTGGAAGGGTATGAACTTGCCGTGCGGCAAAGACCCGATTTCATCATTCTCGACGTGCAACTCCCGGATATCGACGGCACCGAGGTGCTCTGCAGGATCAGGGCTGAGCTGGGAGAAGGTATCCCCGTCATCGCCATGACGGGCAACGCCATGAACAGCGACCGGGAGAGGATGATGGCCGCGGGGTGCGACTGCTACATCGAGAAACCGTTCGACTCGCTGCAGATCATCGCGCAGATCAGGATGGTGATAGGAGAGGCCGATGACAGCTCCACTTGCTGACCCCGATGTCCATCCCGGGAGCATCACGGTGACGCCCGAATCGCTGGTCCACCTGGGGCGGAACTGGGTCTGGGACATCGCCGCAGACAGGCTTTACTGGTCCGAGGAGCTCATCAGGCTGCACGGCGTCGATCCGGCCACCTTCGACGGTGACGCCGCCTCGGCAGCCAGGCTGGTGCACCCGGATGACCTGCCTAAGCGGGAGCGGGCCATCGCCGAGGCGCTGCAGGGGAAGAGGGTCGAACCGTACGAGTTCCGGGTGCTGCACCCCGACGGCAGCGAGCGGGTGGCCATGCTCAAGGACCTGCAGCTGCTCCGGGGGCCGGACGGCAAGGCCTCCTTCCTGGTCGGCGTGGTGCAGGATATCACCGAGCTCAAACAACTGGAGGAGGAGCTGAAACTATTGAGCGCGGAGCTGGAGGCGCGGGTGCGGGCACGGACCGCGGAACTGGAGAGGGCTAACGCCAGGCTCCAGGAACTGGACCGCCTCAAGTCGATGTTCATCGCCATGACCTCTCACGAACTGCGCACGCCCCTGAACTCGATCCTCGGCTTCATCAGCATGACACTCCACGGTCTCTCCGGCGACCTGAACGAGGAGCAAAGAGACAATCTCTCCCGGGCCTACGGATCGGCCACCCACCTCCTCTCCCTGGTCACCGACGTCATCGACATTTCCAAGATCGAAGCGGGGAAGACCGAAGTCTATCCTGAAAGCATCCTCCTGGGCGAGCTGCTGTCCGAGGCTGCGGGGGGGATACACCCCGAGTTAAGCTCCAAGGGGCTGAGCCTGGAGGTTGACGTTGCGGGGGGGATCACCCTCTTCACCGATAGAAAGAGGCTGCTGCAGTGCCTGATCAACCTCTTGGGCAATGCGGTGAAGTACACCGAGCGAGGCAGGATCTCGGTGGTGGCCAAAACGATCGGCAAGGCGGTCGAGGTTTCGGTCACCGATACCGGTATCGGCATGACCCAAAAGGATCTCGCCAGACTCTTCCAGCCCTTCGAGAGGCTCGACTCGCCGCTCAGGATAAAGACCGGGGGGGCGGGGCTGGGACTGTATCTCACCAGGAAACTCTGCACCGACATCCTGCGTGGCAAGATCTCCGTGCAGAGCAGGGAAGGGGAGGGGAGCACCTTCACCATGACGGTAGCCAGGGACATCAGGGATGCAAGGTGAGGCGGTGACGGGAGAAACCTATGAATATGAAGATTCTGATCGTCGATGACGATGAAAATTCAAGGGTTTTTCTGGAACGCGCGCTTCTTAAGCAGGGCTACCAGGTGGAGAGTGTCCAAAACGGCGCCCAGGCCCTGGCCAAGGCCGACCACTCCCCGCCGGAGCTGATCATCTCCGATATCCTGATGCCGGAGCTCGACGGCTTCGAGCTCTGCCGCAGGGTCAAGACCGACGACCGGCTGCGCGGCATCCCCTTCGTCTTCTACTCGGCCACCTATGTAGCCCAGGAGGACCGGCGGCTGGCGATGAAACTCGGTGCCTCGCGGTTCCTGATCAAGCCGATGCAGCTCGAGGCCTTCATCGGCCTGATCGCGGACGTCATCCGCGAATGCCAGCAGAAAAAGCTGCCGGTTCCGAACCGCCCCCTGGCGGAACGAAACGAGCTCGACCGGATGCAGATGGAGGCGCTGGCCCGGAAACTCGAGGACAAGGTGGCCGAGGTCTATCGCGAAAGGTCGGCGCGCAAGAAGTGCGAGCAGGATTACGAGGAGCTCAAGGCCACCCAGAAAGAGCTGATCAGGGAGGCTGTGGCGAAGGAGCGCCGCAAGGACGACGAGCTTATGCTGCAGGGGCGGCAGGCATTCATGGGCGAAATGATCAACAACATCGCCCACCAGTGGCGTCAGCCCCTCAATACGCTGGGGCTGCTCGCCCAGGACATGCAGATGACCTACAAAATGGGGGACTTCAGCCGGGAGTTTGTCGAGGCAAACCTGAAGAAGACCATGGACCTGATCGGGGAAATGTCCCAGACCATCGAGGACTTCAGCACCTTCTTCAGGCCCGACCGGGCGAAGGTCAACTTCAGGGTCAACAAGATCGTCTCCAAGATCCGCTCCTTCCTGGAAGACGGGTTCAAGGCCAGGGGGATCACCATCGAGGCACGCTACACCGGTGACCCCCTGTTGCGGGGCTACCCCGGCGAGTTGTCGCAGGTGATCCTCAACATCATGATGAACTCCAGGGACGCCTTGGCACGGTGCACGGCCGGGAATCCTTATGTCACCATCCAGGTCATGCCCGACGGCGGCAAGACCGTCATTCTCATCACCGACAACGGCGGCGGGGTACCTCCGGAAATCATCGGCAAGATCTTCGACCCATACTTCACCACCAAGGGGCCGGACGGAGGGACAGGGATCGGACTCTTCATGTCCAAGAGCATCATCGAAAAGAACATGGGTGGCAGCCTCACGGTCAGCAACGTCCCGGGAGGCGCGCAGTTCAGGATCGAGCTTTAAAGCCGCCGACTTCGACAGGCTCTGCGTGAACCGTTGGTGCTCTCCTTGTCGAAGCGGGTTTTAAATAGGTTCAGCTCCGCATGGGTGCAGGTACGGCGAGGCAGGTTCGGGTTCGGGTGGATGGCTGGCTAGGGCGGCGAGGCGGACAATGGGCGAAGCATCGATGACACTGAGAATAGTTCCCGGAGCGGAAGATCATCCCGCCCTGGGAAAGAGCGTCAACAAGGCCCACCTGGTAAATCGGCTGAATTACATCAATTTCCAGGACCAGACGATACTGGTCAACCTGCGGCACGTGATCTACGACAACGCCATCTTCCTGAGGACGCGGCCGCTCCCTTGCGCGGGTGAGCGGCTGGACTGCGTCTGGGCCGAGGAGGAGGGGCTGCGGGAGCTGCTCAAGACCTACCAGTTCGGCTACCTGCTGATCCCGGACGGCAAGAAGTACCTGCTGGTCAACTCCGAGGTCCTGAACGTGGACGAGCGGGGAATCTCCCTGGTACTGCCGGTAACCTGCCGGGAATTCGAGGCCAGGAAGATCAAGCGCCACCCAGCGGACGGAGTCTCTGTGCAGTTGATCCAGCATGCCGCCGTGTTCGAGGGCCGGCTGGTCGATTTCACCCCGGTGGCGTTGCGGATTTCCGGGCTGCCCGCCCCGCCGGCCACCTTCCAGTGGTTCAATCCCGAGGGGGAGTTGAGCCTGCGACTTCTGAAGGGGAATGAAGTCCTCTATTCCGGCGCCTTCGACATCATCTCGCAAAGCTCCGACCAGACGATCTCGCTGGTGCTTAACCAGGTCCACAGCTCCATTCAGCGCTACAAGAGCAAGAGGTACCGCACCATCAGGCAGCAGCTGGTCCCTTCGCCCAACATCGTCTTCGACCACCCGATGATCGACAAGAGGATCAACCTCAAGGTGGTCGACCTCTCGGGAACCGGGCTCGCCGTGGAAGAGAGCGAGGGGGAGTCGGTACTGATGGCCGGCCTGATCATACCAGACCTGAAGCTCACCTTCGCCCAGGGCTTCAGCGTCAACTGCAGGGTACAGGTGGTGTCGCGCAACGTGAGCGGGGAGGCGGAGAGGCTGGTCCGCTGCGGCCTGGTCATCCTGGACATGGACGTGCGCGACCACGTGCGGCTCCTTTCCATCCTGCACCAGGTGGTCAACCAGCGATCCTACGTCGGCACCGAGGTCGACATGAACGACCTGTGGGACTTCTTCTTCGAGACCGGCTTCATCTATCCCGGGAAGTACGCCCACTTCCAGATCAACAAGGAGGAGATCAAGAAGACCTACGCCAAGCTCTACGGCGACAACCCGCAGATAGCCCGCCACTTCATCTACCAGGACCGGGGGGCGATCCTGGGGCACATGGCCATGGTGCGCTTCTACCAGAACTCGTGGATGATCCACCACCACGCCGCACGGAAATCGGTCACCATCAAGGCCGGCCTGGCGGTGCTGGACCAGGTGAGCCACTACCTGAACGAGCTGGAGCACTTCGCCTTCGCGCACCTGCGCTTCGTCTACTGCTACTACCGCCCCGACAACAAGTTCCCCAACCGGGTCTTCGGCGGCTTTGCCAGGCAGAACCGGGACCTGCGGATCTGCTCGGAGGACAAGTTCGGCTATTCCCATTACCGGCACCAGGAGGGAGAGGAGCGGGCGTTCCCCGAACGGTGGGAACTAACCCGGAGCAGCCACTACGACCTGATCGAGCTGGGGAACTTCTACCGCTACCATTCCGGGGGGCTACTGGTCAGGGCCTTCGACCTGGAGCCGGACAGGGCCGAGGAGGACGAGCTGGACCGGGAATACCGCGCTCTAGGTTTCAAAAAGGAGAAGTACTACTACTCGCTACGCAAGGACGGCAGCCTCAAGGCCTTCATCCTGGTGAACTGCACCGATGCAGGCTTCAACATGGCCGAGCTCACCAACTGCGTCACCATGATCATTCTGGACGAGGAACTCCCCCGCGAACTGGTGGAGATTTCCCTGGAGAGGGCGTCACGGCACTATGACGGGCAGGAAATGCCGGTGCTGACCTATCCGCTGTCCTATCTCGACGAGCATTCTTTCCCCTACGACAAGACCTACGTCCTCTGGATACTGAACCTCGAGTACACCGACAACTACTTCGAATACTGCGAAGGCCTCTTCAGGACGGTCAAAAAGAGAGGCGGAGAAGGCATCTGAGCCCGGAGATCGAATGGAAGCTCCCAAGGTCCACGACAGGCCGCTGTACAACAGCAGGATCATCAACTCCTTCATCCTGCTGATCAAGCACAAGTACAGCTATGTCAATGTCTCCGAGCTCCTCGATTACGCCGGGATGAAGGAGTACGAGGTGGCGGATCAGGGGCACTGGTTCAAGCAGGACCAGGTCGACCGCTTCTACGAGAAACTGGTGCAGCTGACCGGGAACCCGAAGATCGCCCGGGAGGCCGGCCGCTACGCCGCCTCGCCCGACGTCATCGGCGCCATGAGGCAGTACATCCTGGGGCTGGTCGACGCCTCCAGCACCTTCGACATCATCAACAAGACCACGGCCAAATTCACCCGGTCGTCCAGCTACGAATCTCGTACCATCTCCTCCAATATGGTCGAGATCGTGGTGACCCCGATCGAGGAGGGGCTGGAGAAGCAGTACCAGTGCGAGAACAGGATCGGCTTCTTCGAGGCCATCGTGCTGATCTTCAACCACAAGCTGACCGACCTGCAGTACTTTCCCGAGATTCAGCACCTCCCTACCATCCAGCAACCCGAGTGCGTCTTCAGGGGCGACAAGGTCTGCCGTTACATCATCACCTGGGAGAAGTCGCTCCATGTCTTCTTGAAGAAGGTGCGCAACGTGGTGGGGGTCTTCCTGGCGGTGTTCTACCTGACCCTGATGTTCACCGGGCACTGGCGCATGATCGTTGAATACCTGCCGGCTTCGCTCTGCGTCTTCCTGCTGCTGGCCATGGGCTCGGAAAAGGGGGAGAAAGGGGCGCTCAAGGCGAGCCTCAACAACACCAAGGAGTCGATCGACAACCTCCTGGACCAGATAGATCTCAACTACAACAACGCCATGCTGACCAACGAGATCGGGCAGACGCTCGGCTCCTTCAGCAGGGTAGAGGAGATGCTGCCGGAGGTGGCGCGCATCATGGCGCACCGGCTCGACTACGACCGCGGCATGATCCTTTTGGCCAACCCCGACCAGAGCAGGCTGGAGGTCGCCGCGAGCTACGGGTACACCCGGGAAGAGCTCCTCTGCCTTGGCGCCTTCCCCTTCAAGCTGGACCAGCCGGACGGCTCCCACGACGTCTACATCGACTCATTCCGGGAGCAGCGCCCCTTCCTGGTCAACGACCTCGAGCACGCCAAGGACACCCTCGGCTCCCGAAGCCTCGCCTGCGCCGAGACCACCGGCACTTTCGCCTTCATCTGCTGCCCGATCTTAAGCGAAGGAGTCTCTCGCGGGGTGCTGGCGGTCGAGAACGTGAAGGCCAAGAAGCCGCTGGTGGAGCGGGATATCAGCCTTCTGATGGGGATCGCCTCCATGATTGGCATCAGCATCCGCAACTGCGAGCTGATCGGCGACCTGGAGCAGGCCAAGGAGGAACTCGAGCAGCGGGTGGCCAAGAGGACCGAGGACCTGGAGAAGAGCCGGAAGAAACTGGAGCTGCAGCACGAGGAGCTGGAGCGGACCTACCACGACCTGGAGTTTGAGACGACCCAAAGGCTCCGGGCGCTGGAGGAACTCTCGCAGAAGGAGCGCATGCTCCTGCAGCAAAGCCGCCTTGCCGCCCTAGGCGAGATGATCAGCAACATCGCCCACCAGTGGCGCCAGCCCCTGAACGAGCTGGGGCTCATCGTGCAGGAGCTCCCCATGATGTATGATAAGGGGAACTTCACCCGGGAATACCTGCGGGAGAGCGTGGCGAAGTTCATGAAGCTGCTGGCCCACACGTCCAAGACCATCGACGACTTCAGGGACTTCTTCAAGCCCGACAAGGAGAAGACCCCGATCGCGGTCAAGGAGGTGGTGGCGCAGACGCTCACCCTGGTCGAGGAAAGCTTCAAGAACCTGCAGATCGAGGTCAGGTTGATTGAGGAAGCGGGACCGGTAATGCTCGGCTATCAGAACGAATTCTCCCAGGTTATCCTCAACCTGCTCTTCAACGCCAGGGACGCCTTTCAGGAGCGGGGCATCCGGCAAAGGGAGGTGGTGATCAGGATCCTGGAGGAGGGGGGCAAGGCGGTGGTGACGGTGACGGACAATGCCGGCGGCATCGCGGAGGAGATCATCGACAGGATCTTCGATCCCTACTTCACCACCAGGGGGCCCGAAAAGGGGACCGGCATCGGTTTGTACATGTCCAAGATCATCATCGAAAAGAACATCTCCGGCAGGCTCTCGGTTCGCAATACGGAAAAGGGCGCGGAGTTCAGGATTGAAGTCGAAAGTATCCGCTGATCTTGAGGAGATACTGTCATAGAGGCGTCTCGTTTCAATATTACATCAGGACCTGTGCCATCAAGCGGGTTAGCCCGTACCTGAAAGGCTCCTGAAAAAGCAATCCAAGTGGCAGCTTCAAACAGGGAACGCTTGCGGCAGTTACAGAAGTTGGCCAAAGAGCATGCACGGGAACCTTCAGCTCTGAGCAGGACCGGCACGCGTTGACAACATTAAGGGGCGGGATAGAATGATTGGGCATTATTCAGCGGTTTGCGATGGTTCCTCAGGTCCAGACTCTGTCACGGCCGAGCTGCCGAAGAAAGTAACTTTGGTGTGCCCGGCCACGCTTGTTTGAGCCGCCGGCACGTTACTCCGGGACGGAGGCGGGGTTCCCCGCAGAGGGGCCGCGGCAACATTATGGAGAAGGCAGATGGCAGAGCCGTGCATCATTCTCATCGAAGACAACCCGGACGACGCCTTCCTGGCCAGCCGCATCATCGCCAAGGTCTGCCCGGAAAAAATCGTGGTGGTACGGGACGGCGAAGAGGCGGTGACCACCTTGACGGACATGGCCGAGGACGGCAGCTACCGGGACATCCGCCTGGTCTTTCTTGATCTCAAGCTCCCCAAGATGAGCGGCATCGACGTGCTGCAGAACATCAGGGGAAACCGGCTCTTGCAGGGGCTTGCCGTGGTGGTGCTGACTTCTTCGGATAACGACCTGGACCAGGAGCGATGCAGGGAGCTGGCGGTGATCGACTACATCTTCAAGCCGATGACCACCGAGCGGCTGCAGCGTGCCCTGGCGCTCCTGAGAGCTCAGGGAGTGCGGTGAATGGAGGGAGCCCGGACAACGGACACAAGATGGGACCGATACCTTACGACATAAGCGGGATCACGCTCCTCTACGTCGAGGACGAGGCCGATGCCAGGAGCATGGTGACCAAGATGCTCGCCATGAACTATCCCAAGCTGAAGATCCTGGCTGCCGAAAACGGCGCCGTGGGCCTCGACCTCTACCGCGAGCACGCTCCCGACATGGTGATAACCGACATCAACATGCCGGTCATGGACGGCATCCGCATGTCCAGGGAGATCAAGGCCATCAACACCGAGGCCAGGATCATCGCCGTGACCGCCCACAGTGACACCTCCTACCTCCTTAACGCCATCGAGATCGGCATCCACTACTACGTCTTGAAACCGATCAACTACGAGGAGCTCTTCGCCGTTACCGACAAGATCCTCGAACAGATCGTGCTGAGGCGGGTTGTCGCGGAACAACACCAGAGGATCATCGAGAGTGAACGGCAGCTGGCCGGGGCCCAGCGGATCGCCCACCTGGGGAGCTGGCAGCGCGACCTGGTTGACGGCAGCATGAACTGGTCCGAGGAGATGTACCGCATCCTGGGCCTGGAGCCGGGTTCCATCGAGGTCACCTACCAGGCCTTCCTCGAGAGGTTCATACCGGAGGACCGGGATGCCCTGGGCAAGGCTCTCCACCAGGCTGTGGACGACAGGGAGGAGGTGGGGGCGCTCTACTGCCGGATCGCCCGCCCCGACGGCACCGAGCGGATTCTGCGGGTGGAAGCGGAGGTACTCCTGGACGGAACGGGGATACCGGCGGTCATGATCGGCACCTCCCACGACGTCACCGAATTGAAGGAGGCGGAGGAAAGGATACGCTCCCTCACCGACGAACTCGAGCGCCGGGTCGTCCAGCGGACCTCGCTCCTGCAGGCGAGCCTCAGGGAGCTGGAGAACTTCAGCTACGTGGTCTCCCACGACCTGCGCGCTCCGGTGGCACGCATGGAGGGCTTCTGCCAGGCGCTGATCGAGGACTGCGGCGACTGCACCAACCCAAACTGCAGACAGTACGCAGAGCGAGCGGAGAGGGTGGTGCGGCAGATCAAGCACATCATCGACGCCTTCAACAACCTGAGCCATTACGCGAAGTGCAGGCTGGTGGTCGGCGAGGTCGACCTCACCGGCATGGCAAAAAACATCGCCGCCGCCTTCCGGCAGAGCGAACCGGAGCGGCAGGTCGAGTTCCGGATCGGCGAGGGAGTGAGGGTCCGCGGCGACCAGCGCCTCCTGCAGGTCGCCATGGAGCACCTTTTGGGCAACGCCTGGAAGTTCACCTCGAAAAAGCCGACCGCGACCATCGAGTTCGGCTACAGCGAAGAGGAAGGGGCCCGGATCTACTACGTGCGCGACAACGGCGCTGGCTTCAACATGAAGTACGTCGATAAGCTGTTCAAACCCTTCCAGACCATCCACAGTCCCGGGGAATACACCTGGGACGGCACGGCCATCGGCCTGGCCACGGTGCACAGCATCATCCTGCGCCACGGCGGCCGGATCTGGGCCGAAGGCGAGGTCGGCAAGGGCGCCACCTTCTATTTCACCCTCGAACCAAACCCCGAGCCGGGAAGCTTCCTCGATATCGTGATAGAGGAAGAGGCCAGTTGACAGCGGGAGCCGGAAACGGTCGCCCTCGCGCCCTGGCCGCCGTCTGCAGCCGGCTGCATTATCCCATCTGGTGAGGAACCATGCCTGACAAGGACGGATCGATAAAATCCATTCCGGAATGCGAGGCCAAGGCTTACCTCGCCGCCATAGTCGACTCGTCCAACGACTGCATCGTCAGCAAGACCCTGGACGGCATGATCAGCAGCTGGAACCGGGGAGCACAGAACCTCTACGGCTACTCCGCCGAGGAAGTGGTAGGCCGCCACATCTCGGTGATCGTCCCCCCCGACCGCCTTGAGGAGCTGGAAAAAGTCACCGAAACCATCAGGCGCGGGGAGAGGGTGGAGCGCTTCCAGACCCAGCGCATCAGGAAGGACGGCAGGCGGATCGACGTCTGCGTGACCCTTTCTCCGATCCACGGCAACGACGGCGCCATCATCGGCGTATCCGCCATCAGCCGCGAGATCACCGAAGAGCTGAAGATGGAAAGGTCGCTTAGGGAAAGCGAGCGGCGCTATCGCACCCTGATCGAGATGGCACGGGACGCGGTAGTGGTGCACCAGGAGGGGCGATTCGTCTATGCCAACTGCGCAGCGCTCGGCATCTACGGCGCCAGATCCCTGGAGGAGCTGCAGCAGATGACGCTGGTAGACCTGGTGCATCCCGACGAGCGCGAGGAGGTCCGAGAGCGGATGCAGCAGCTGTTGGAGGGGGAGGAGATCCCGCTGCGCGAATACCGCCTCTTGCGGGTAAACGGCGAGGAGATACCGGTCGAGACCTCCTCCACCCTGATCGATTACGAGGGCCGCCCCGGGATACAGATCATCGCCCGCGACATCAGCGACCGCAAGAGAGCGGAAGAGGAGCGGGAAGCGATGCTCCGGGACCTCTTCTACGAGCGCTCCCGGTTCCAGACCGTGGTGCGGCAGCTCGCGGTCGGTATCTTCATCGCCGAGGCCCCTTCGGGGAAGCTCCTCTTCGACAACGACGTGTCCAGGCACATCTTCCGCCAGGAACCAGCAAAAGTCGAAAGCCTCGCCGACTACAGCCAGTGGGACATCCGTACCGTCGATGGCAAGCCGATCCCGGTCGAGGAACTGCCGCTGGTGCGCGCACTCAGGGGCGAGGTGGTCACCGAGACCGAGCTCCAGGTGATCAGGGGGGATGGCACCATCGGTTACGTGCGGATGAACGTGGCGCACCTTGCCGATCCCGACGGCGCTATAACTGCTGCCATCGCCATCATCACTGACGTCACAGAAAGGAAGGTCGCCCAGCAGGCCCTGGAGGCCAGCGAAGAGCGTCTGAACCTGGCACTTGACGCGGCTGAGATGGGCTCATGCGATATCGAACTCCCCAGCGGCAGGGGGGTCTGGTCGAACCGGCACTTCCTGCTGCTAGGCTATCCTCCCCCGGTAAACGGAAGCGGAGCCGCCACCATCGAGATGTGGCAGAGCAGGATCCACCCCGATGACCGCGCCATGGTGAGCGACGCCGTGGCTCACGCCAGGAAGGAGAGGACCTTCCTTCGCTCCGAGCACCGCGTCATCCGGGCCGATAATCAGCAGGTGGTGTGGGTGAATATCATGGGTCGTTTCCTGTGCGACGAGAAACGCGGGACCTGCCGCTTCATCGGGGTCATCTTCGATGTTTCCGAGCGCAAGGCCGCTGAGGACGCCTTGCGACGAAACGAATCACGCTTCAGGCTCATGGCCGACTCCATGCCGCAGATCGTCTGGACCGCGGAACCAGACGGATCCATAGACTACGTCAATGCCCATTTCGAGGTCTACAGCGGACTCAGCCGGCAGTCCGAGGAAGTCAGCAGAAACCTTGATAATCCCGCCGCTCTCATCGCGATGATGTTCCATCCTGACGATGTCGAGGTGGCCACGAGGGCCTGGACACACTCGATAGCCACGGGGGAGCCCTATCACACCGAGCTGCGCCTGCGCCGTGCAGATGGCGCCTACCGGTGGCACCTGAACCGCGCCCTTGCCGACAGGGACGAGAGCGGGATGGTACTCAAGTGGTACGGCACCGCGACCGACATCAACGAAATCAGGGAGCTGCAGGAGAAACTGCAGGCCAGCGAGGCCGATCTGAAACTGGCCATAGAGACCACGCAACTGGGGACCTTCGACTGGGACTTGCGCTCCGGGAAGCAGAGGTGGTCCGACATCGCGAGGTCCCATTACGGCCTGCCGCAAGGTGTCGAGGTGACCGGCGCGATCCACATGTCGGCCGTACATCCGGACGATCGGGAACGGGTGCGGCAGGCGATAAAGGCCGCCCTGGATCCGCAGGGGAGCCGGAGCCTCAGTCTCGAATACCGCACCGTCGGGCTCGAGGACGCCAAAACCAGGTGGCTCACGGCGCGTGGTCGGGTGACCTTCGACCAGGAGGATCAGCCGCTGCGACTGTCTGCCGCCTGCCTGGACATCACCGACATCGTAGAGGCCGAGAAAGCACTGAAGGACGAGATCGCAGAGCGCCTGCGGGCTGTGGAAGAGCTCCACAAGCAGGAACAGCTGATGATCAGGCAGGGGAGGCTTGCGGCGATGGGTGAGATGATCGGCAATATCGCCCACCAGTGGCGCCAGCCTCTGAACACCCTGGCGCTCATCGTCCAGGAACTCCCCAGGTACTACGAGCGGAACCTCTTCAGCAAGGAGTACCTGGACCGGTCCGTCACCAAGGCGATGCAGGTAATCAACCACATGTCCAAGACCATCGACGGTTTCAGGAACTTCTTCGGACCGGAGAAGGAGAAGGAGGTTTTCCGGGCCTCCGAAGTCCTGTCCAAAACGGTGTCGATGGTCGAGGCCGCCTTCGCCCAGCTGGACCTGAAGATCGAGATGAGCCTCGACCCGGGGATCGAGATCTTCGGCTACCCCAACGAGTTCTCCCAGGTGCTGCTCAACATCCTGGTCAATGCCAAGGAGGCCATCGTCGAGCGCAAGGTCAGCCATCCCAAGGTGGCGGTTAAGCTTTACCGGGAAGGGGACAAGGCGGTGCTGACCATCACCGACAATGGCGGAGGCATCCCCCAGGAAGTCATGGAAAGGATCTTCGACCCCTACTTCACCACCAAGGGGCCCGACAAGGGAACGGGCATCGGCCTCTTCATGTCCAAGACCATCATCGAGAAGAACATGAACGGCAGCCTGACCGTCCACAACACCGGAGAGGGCGCGGAATTCCGCATCGAGGTCGCAGCATGAAAACCATGAGGGACGAGGTCCGCGACGTCTCGCTGCTCTTCGTCGAAGATGAGATCGAGGCCCGGGAGATGCTCAGCAGGATGCTGGGCATGAACTATCCCACCCTGAAGGTGTACGTGGCCGAGAACGGGGCGGTTGGGCTCGAGCTTTTCCGCCAGTACAAACCGGAAGTGGTGCTGACCGACATCAACATGCCTGTCATGAACGGCATCACCATGGCCCGCCACATCAAGGAGGTCGAGCCCGAGGCCACCATCGTCGCCGTTACGGCCCACAGTGACACCTCGTATCTCTTGAGCGCCATCGAGATCGGCATAGACCATTACGTGCTCAAACCCGTGAACTACACCGAGCTCTTCGCGGTGATCGACAAGGTGGTGGAAAAGCACCTGCTGAAGCGCCTGGTAGCGGAGCAGGTGGAGCGGATTCGCAGGCGCGAGCAGCAGCTTAGCGAAGCCCAGAAGGTGACCCATCTCGGGAGCTGGGAATGGGATGCGGCCAGCGGAGAGGTCACCGCTTCGGACGAGCTCTACCGGATCTTCGGGCTGGACCCGGAGTCGGTCACACCGTCTTACCAGGCGCTCCTGGAAATGGTCCCCTCGGGCGAGCGCGAGTCGCTGGAAAAGGCGGTGCAGCAGGCACTCGAGCAGCAGCAGACGGTAGTCTCGCAGTACTTCCGGATCATCCGGCCGGACGACTCCATGCGCATCCTCCGCGGTCAGCTGGAGATGAGTTTTGATCAGGAGGGAAGACCGCTGTCCATGATCGGCACCTGCCACGACGTCAGCGAACAGAAATCGGCGGAAGCCGCGCTGCGTGCCTCCGAACAGAGGTTCTTCAAGATCTTCCAGGCCACGCCCGACCTGTTGAGCATCACCGACGTGAGGGAAGGGACCTATCTCGAGGTGAACGAGGCTTTCCTGAAGACGCTCGGATACCAGCGTGCCGAGGTCATCGGAAAGACCACCTCCGAACTGCGGGTATGGGCGGACGATCGGGAAAAGGGCTTGCTGCTGAAGGCACTCGAGGGCAAAGAGGAGGTCCGCGATCTCGAGATCCGTTTCCGGGCCCGCGACGGCCTCGATGTCATCGGACTCATGTCGACCGAGCAGATCGAGATCAACGGCAAGGAGTTCCTGCTCGCTCTCTGCAAGGACATCACGGAGAGGAAACGGCTGGAGGAGGACCGCGCCCAGCTGGCGGCCATCGTGGAATCTTCCGATGACGCCATCATAGCCGCCGACAGCGAGGGACTCATCATCAGCTGGAATGCCGGAGCAGAGAAGATGCTCGGCTACTGGGCGGAGGAGGTCAAAGGAAAGCCCTTCACCTTCCTGGCCCCGCCCGAGCGCAGGGACGAGATCTACGAGTTGCAACAGGCGGTCAGGAAGGGCGAGCCGGTAACCCATCTCGATACCATCTACCTCAGAAAACACGGCGGCCAGATCAATGTCTCCCTCACCATGTCGGCCATCAGGGGCCCGGACGGCGCCTTTGTCGGCACCTCCTGCATCGCCCGCGACGTCACCGAGCGGACACGGATGGAAGAGACCATCAAGCACCAGGCCCAGCATGACGCCCTGACCGATCTCCCCAACCGAAAGCTCTTCATGGACTTCCTGGCACTGGAGCTGGCCCAGGCCCGCCGCAACAGGAAGCATCTGGCGGTCCTCTTCCTGGATCTGGACCACTTCAAGCAGATAAACGACACCCTGGGACACGCCACGGGCGACCTGCTGCTGCAGGCGGTGGCCCAAAGGCTCAAGCGCTGCGTGCGCGAGTCCGACACCGTGGCACGCATAGGCGGAGACGAGTTCAACGTGCTGATGCCTGATATGGCACAAAGCGACGACGTCGGCATCGTGGTCGGGAAGATCATGGGGGTATTCGGCACGCCGTTCATGCTGGAGAACCTGGAAATCAGCGCCACCACCAGCGTCGGGATCAGCATGTTCCCCATGGACGGCGACACCAGCGAGGAACTGGTCCGCAAAGCCGACAGCGCCATGTACGTGGCCAAGCAGACCAGCGGCAATTCCTACCAGTTCTACAACGACGAGATCAACACCCGCACCGGCAAACGGCAGAGGATGGAGCGGCTTCTGCGCGTGGCGGTCCAGAAGGGGGAGTTCGAACTCCTCTTCCAGCCCCAGCTGCGGCTCGACACCGGGAAGATCGTCAGCGCCGAGGCGCTTCTGCGGTGGCGACATCCGGAGGAGGGTCTGCTCCTTCCGCATCAGTTCCTGAACGTGGCCGAGGAGACCGGTGCCATCGTCGCCATCGGCGAGTGGGTCATCCATCAGGCCTGCGCCCAGATGAAGAGCTGGCAAAGACTGGGTTATGACTTCTCGGTGACCGTCAACCTCTCCAACCGGGAGTTCCATCAGCCCAACCTGCTGGAAATGACCACCAAGACGCTGGCGGAGACCGGGCTCGACCCGCAACTGCTCGAGCTGGACATCACCGAGAAGGCCATCATGGAGAACCCCAGCTTCTCCATCCGCAACATGAGGCAGCTCGCAGAGCTCGGTGTGAAATTTTCAGTCGACGACTTCGGCATCGGTTCCTCGTCCATGCAGTGGATCAAGCAGCTCCCGATCTGCAGGCTGAAGATCGACAAGAGTTTCATCAAGGACATCCTCAACGAACCAGACGACCTGGCGGTGGTCAGCGCGGTCATCTGCATGTCCCACAACCTCAACATGAAGGTCGATGCAGTCGGCGTGGAATCGCAGGAGCAGCTGAGGCTGATCCGCAGCTACGGCTGCGACGAGGCGCAGGGTGACCTGATCAGCAGACCTCTCCCGCCAGCCGAGTTCGAGAGACTTGTGGCGAACATGTGACTATCGGAGCCAATCATGAGCCAATCATCCCAACCGCTGTGCCTGATCCTGATGCCCTTCGACAAGAGGAAAGACTGTACGGGCCGGGTCATAGACTTCGACTCGGTTTACGAGCGCCTGGTGGTGCCGGCAGTCGAGGCGGCGGGTATGCAGCCGATGCGGGCGGACCAGGGGAGAACCGGCGGCATCGACCGCCACCTCTTCGAACGGCTGGTGCTGTGCGACTACGTGGTCGTCGATCTCACCACCGCCCACCCCAGTATCTTTTACGACCTCGGCGTCAGGCATGCGGCCAAGCCCGGCGCCACCATCCTCCTCTACGCCCAGGGGAGAGCCCAACTTCCCGTCAACGCCACCGCGCTGGGGGGCATCGCCTACCGGGTTTCGCCCCAGGGGCAACCTGAATACGAGGCAAAATACCGCACCGTGATCACCGAGGGGTTGCAGGCGGCTTCCGCGGGAACTGCTGACAGCCCCGTTTATCGGCTGGTGGATAGTTATCCCCACCTCGACCCGCGAATGCGCGACGACCTCCGTGACCAGTTCAACTTCGAGATTGAGATCAAGAAAAGGCTCGATCAGGCGAGGCACCAGGGGGTCGAGCAGGTAAGGGAGGTGGACGGGGCCATCGGCAACATGGCCGAGGCGGAGCCGGGGGTGGTGCTGGAGCTCTTCTTCTCCTACAGGGAGGCCAATGGGTGGGCCGAGATGGAGGAACTGGTCTCGCGCATGTCGCCGGAGCTCGGGGCAAGCGTCCTGGTTCAGGAGCAGCTGGCCTTGGCGCTCAACCGGCTGGGGAGGGGAGAGGAGGCCGAACGGGTGTTGCGGGATCTGATCTCCCGGCGGGGGCCGAGCAGCGTTACCTACGGGAAGCTCGGGAGGGTGCTGAAGGACCAGTGGGAAAAGGCGCTGGAGGGGGGAGACAAGGCCCAGGCCAAGGTGTTGCTGGACAAGGCGGCCACCGCGTATCTGAAGGGATTCGAGGCGGACTGGCGCGACACCTATTCCGGCGTCAACGCCGTAACCCTGATGGAGCTGAAGCAGCCGGCGGACGCGCGCCGACGGGAGATCCTTCCCATCGTGCACTATGCCGTGGAGCAGAGGATCCGCTCCGGCGCAGCCGATTACTGGGATTACGCCACCCTTCTCGAGCTGGCGGTGCTGGCCTGCGACGAGGCCAAGGGGACTGATGCCCTGGGACGGAGCCTGGCCCGGGTGCGGGAGGCATGGGAGGCGCAGGCGACGGCGAAGAAGCTGAAGCTGATCAGGGAGGCACGTCTCGGTCGCGGCGCCGAGTGTCCGGTGTGGGCCGACAACGCAGTGGAGGAACTCCTCAAGGCCGCAGCCCGCGGCACGGCCCGCCCGTAGCCGCCGCTGCCCCCTCGACTCCGCGTCCATTCAGGGAGAAGGGGAGGGGGGCAGGGTGAGGGCGTCAGTCCCGCAGTGGCGCCACTGCCCGTGACAGCAACTTCCCTCACCCGGCCTTCGGCTACCCTCCCCCGAGGGGTAGGGTAGCCCGTTACACCGGCTCCTTCCCGAAGGCCCGCAGAAACAGCGGCAGCAAAAAGGGCGAGTCGGACTTGATGGCTCCTCCCATGAAGTCCATGATTCCCGGCTTGTAGCCGTCATACCAGATCTTCCTGAACATCTCCTCGCTCGTCTTGCAGGAACAATCCACCTCCCCGCCGCGGTTTCCCTTCTCGACGGAAAAAGATTCTCCATCGATCTCGATAGTCAAGGTGACTTCACTGAAGGTGAACCGGTACGTCGTCCTCTTGGTGAAGACACCCTTCCTGAACAAGGGCGTCATTTCTGCTATGATTGCGTCGATCATCTACTCTCCTTGTGAATCATCTTGGACACTCTCCAAAGCCGTTTCTGCCAGTGAACCACCGGAGCCGGTTGTGCAAAAGTGCAGCGGCGATAATATTGATCATCGCCTTCTCTGTCAATGACATTGCCAACCAGCAATGAGAGCAGTACCTCCCGCTATCGCAGCGGTATAATATCACCGGCCCGATCAATCCATCCCCAATTCATTCAAGGCGCAGTTATGAACTCCGAATATCAATCCCTTCCCGACATGTTCAGAGTGCAGGCCTCGCAGCTCGATGCGAAGCCTGCGGTGAGGTTCAGAAAGCAGGGAGAGTGGGTGACGCTGAGCTACCGGCAGTTCTACGACCGCGCCCTGATGGTGGCCCGCGGACTGAGAAAGTTGCAGATACAACCGGGAGACAAGGTAGCCATCCTTTCTGAAAACCGTGCCGGGTGGATAATCGCCGACGTAGGAATTCTGTCGGCCGCGGCAATAACGGTCCCGATCTACTCGACCAATACCCCTGAGCAGATCCAGTATACGCTGAACCACTCCGAGGCCAGGCTTATTTTCATTTCCAACAAGGCCCAGTACCGGAAGCTCCTGAAAATAAGTAATGAGATCCCCAAGGTGCAGATGGTGGTCTCCTTCGAAAGATTCCTCGGAGAGCCCTCCCTTCCTTTGACCACCTTCTACCAGCTGTCCGAGATCGACGATCCCATCCTCCCTGAAGAGCGGGCGGAACTGGAGTCGGTGATCGATGCCATCGATCCGGAAAACCTGGCCACCCTGATCTACACCTCCGGGACAACCGGCACCCCGAAAGGGGTAATGCTATCCCACCGCAACATCCTCTTCGATGTCAGGTACACCATCGAGAAGGCCAGGATAGTCGGCGGTGACGAGGTCTTCCTGAGCTTCCTGCCCCTGAGCCACGTGCTCGAGCGGAGCGTCGGCTACTACCTTCCCATGATGAAAGGCGGGCTCATGGTCTTTGCCGACAGCATCGAGAAGATCGCCGAGAACATGGTGGAGGTCGAGCCGACGGCGATGGTCTGCGTGCCGAGGCTTTTCGAAAAGATCTACTCCCGCATCTTCGAATACGTCCACCAGTTGGCCCTGTACAAGCGGAAGCTCTTCAGGACCGCGCTGGCCATCGGGCGGCGCTACATCTATGGGAGGTATATCGATAAGAAGGTTCCTCTTTGGCTGGCATTCCAATACGCGGTGGCTGACCGGATAATTTTCACCAAGCTCAGAAAGCGCTTCGGCCGCAGGATAAAATTCTGCTGCTGCGGAGGCGCCCCCCTGGACAGCGACATCAACGAGTTCTTCTGGATCATCGGCATACCCATACTGGAAGGCTACGGCCTGACCGAAACCAGCCCCGTGCTCTGCAATAACAATTTCGAAGAGCTGCGTTTCGGCTCCGTCGGGACACCTCTGGAGTTCACCGAGCTCTCGGTTGCCGACGATGGCGAGATCCTCGTCAAAGGGCCGCAAGTGATGATGGGCTACTACAAGGACGACGAAGGGACCAAAGAGGTCATGGATGACGGGTGGTTCAGGACCGGGGATATAGGGCGGCTGGAAGGGCGCTTCCTCTTCATCACCGACCGGAAAAAGGACCTGATCGTCACCGCCGGCGGGAAGAACATCGCGCCGCAGCCGATCGAGAACCTGCTGAAGAGGGACAAGTATATCTCCCAGGCTTTCGTCTACGGCGACCGGAAACCTTACCTGGTCGCGCTGCTGGTGCCGACCATCGAGCGTCTGCTGGAGTTCGCCGTGCAGGAGGGGATCACCTACCACGACCTGGAGGACCTGGTGGTGCACGAGCCGGTGGTGAAGCTCTACGAGGAGCGGGTGGCCGAGGTCAACAGCCAGCTGGCCCATTACGAGACCATCAAGAAGTTCGTGCTCCTGCCGCGGGACTTCAGCATGCAGGCAGGTGAGCTGACCGCAACCCTGAAGCTCAAGCGCAAGGTCGTTGCGGAGAACTACAAGGACAAGATCGACCGGATGTACACCGCGCCGGAAAATTAGCTGCCCGTGCAAAAACCGCCAATGAGGAATAGAATCGAAAGTAGTGGCAGCAGCAGAGCGGGGGGACCATGAAACGGATCAACAAGGTGGCAGTTCTGGGCGCCGGCGTGATGGGGGGCGCCATAGCCGGACATCTGGCAAACGCCGGCATCGAAGTGCTGCTGCTGGATGTAGTTCCCACCGGTGCCGCTGAAGGCGCCGGGCGCGAGGCGCGAAACGCCGTGGCCTTCCAGGCCGTGGAAGCCCTGACCAGGGCCAAACCGGCACCCCTTTATCTCCCCGGATACAGGGAATGCATCGAGATCGGCAACCTCGAGGACGACATCTCCAGGCTCAAGGATTGCGACTGGGTCATAGAGGCGGTAGTCGAGAACATGGAGATAAAGAAGGAGCTCCTCGGCGAAAAGGTAGTGCCCAATCTCAGGGAGGGGGCGGTCCTCTCCACCAACACCAGCGGCCTCTCCGTGAACGAGATGGCGCAGGCGCTCCCCGAGGCGGTGAGGCGCAACTTCATGGCGACCCATTTCTTCAACCCGCCACGTTACATGCGCCTGATGGAGATGGTCCCCTGCGAAGGAAGCGATCCCGCGACGGTGGCATTCATGGCCGACTTCCTCAGCGCCCGCCTGGGCAAGGGGATCGTCTATGCCAAGGACACCCCGAACTTCGTCGCCAACCGGATCGGGACCTATGCAGGCGCTGTCACTTTCAGGCACATGGTCGAGATGGGACTCACCGTCGAGGAGGCAGATGCCATTACCGGTCCGGCCATGGCCCGCCCCAAGACCGCAACCTTTGCCCTTTGGGACCTGGTCGGGATCGACACGGTGGTCCGGGTGATGGACAACAGCTATCAGCTTCTGCAGGAGGACGACGAACGAGAGCTCTTCAAGGTGCCGGAATGCATCAGGGAGATGGTTGCTGCCGGGCTGAAGGGGAAGAAGGCGGGGAAGGGCTTCTACCGCAGAGAGAGCCGGGACGGGGCGAGCGTAAGGCTCTTCTACGACTGCCAAAGGGGCGATTACCGCGACACGGTTTCTCCCAAATTCGCCTCGGTCCTGGCGACCAGGCAGGTTGACGACCCCGGCCTCCGGGTCAAGGCACTTGTCGAGGGCAGCGACCGGGGTGCCGACTTTGCCTGGAAGACCCTTCGCGACACCCTGATCTATACCGCGAAAAGAATCCCTCAGATCGCCGACGACGTGGTCAATGTCGATAACGCCATGAGGTGGGGGTACAACTGGGAACTGGGACCTTTCGAGATCCTCGATGCCATCGGAGTCGCCCATTTCGTGGAGCGAGCTGAAAAAGACGGCATCGCGGTCCCGGAAATGCTCAGAACGGTGGAGCGCTTTTACCGGGTGGAGGAGGGGAGAAGGCTCTACTTCAGCATCAAGGACGGCGGCTACCGGGAAGTTCCCCGGCCGGCGAAGTCCCTCTCCCTCTCGCTTTTAAAAAGCGCCGGTGCGGTGGCCGACCAAAACAGTGCCGCCTCGGTGATCGATCTGGGAGACGGAGTCTTCTGCCTCGAATTCCACTCCAAGATGAATACGGTCGGCGCCGAGACCCTGACCATGGTCCAGAAGGCGGTCCGGCGTGCGGAAGAGCAAGGGGTCGGCCTGGTAATCGCCAACGAAGGGGCGGTCTTCTCGGCGGGGGCGAACCTCATGCTGATCGCCATGGCCATCGCCGAAGGGGCTTACGACGACATCGAGCTGGCGGTCCGCTCCTTCCAGAAGGCGATGATGGCCATCAAGTACTCGAAGATCCCGGTGGTGGCGGCGCCTCACAACCTGGCGATGGGCGGCGGGTGCGAGATCTGCCTCCATGCGGACGCCATCAGCGCCCATGCGGAAACCTACATGGGGCTGGTCGAGATCGGCGTAGGTCTCCTACCCGCCGGCGGCGGCACCAAGGAGATGGCGATCCGGGCGATGAAGCTCGCGGAGAGCCACGACTGCGACGTGATGCCCCTGATAATCAATAACTACCGGAACATCGCCATGGCGAAGATGAGCTCGTCGGCAGCGGAGCTCTTCGAAATGGGGTTGATGCGCAACGGTGACGGCATCTCCATGGACCTCGACCGGCGGATCCACGACGCCAAGGTGAAGGTCATTGCCCTTGCCGCCGACTACCGTCCCGCCCGGCCCGTCACCGGCCTGAGGGCCGCCGGGCGCGATGTGGCATCGGCAATAAAGGCGCAGCTTTGGAACCTGGAGCAGGGGGAATTCATCTCCGGTTACGATCGCTACCTCGCCTCGGGAATAGCTGAGGTTATCACCGGCGGGGATGTTCCCGGCGGAACCTTGATCAGCGAGCAGTACCTGCTCGACCTTGAGCGCGAGATGTTCCTCCGATTCTGCGGCCAGAAGAAGACCGCGGAGCGCATCCAGCACATGCTGAAGAAAGGGAAAGCTTTGAGGAACTGAAAAGACCGTCGGTTCATTCCCCGGCAAGGGGAGGAGGGGGAAAACCGCGGAAAGGAGTCGGAGGACGAAATGTCAAAGGCATACATCCTGGCCGCCTATCGCACGCCCGGCACAAAGGCAAAAAAAGGAAAATTGAGCACCGTCAGGCCTGATGACCTGGCGGCGGCGGCGATAAAGGGCCTGATCGAGCGGACAGGAATCGATCCGGCACAGCTTGACGACGTCATCATGGGGTGCGCCTTCCCCGAAGGGGAGCAGGGGATGAACCTGGCGAGGGTTGCCTCGCTCAAAGCGGGGGTCCCGTACCAGGTACCGGCCCAGACGGTGAACCGCTTCTGCTCCTCCGGGCTTCAGACCATCGCCACCGCCGCGGAGAGGATCATGGCCGGCTTTGCCGACTGCATCATTGCCGGCGGCGCCGAAAGCATGACCATGATCCCCATGGGCGGGAACAAGTTCACCCCGAACCCGGGCTTGATTTCGTCCTGGCCGGAAACCTACGCGGGAATGGGAATCACGGCGGAAATCCTGGTCCGGAGATACGGGGTCTCGCGGGAAGAGCAGGATGCTTTCGCGGCATCGAGCCACCAGAAGGCGGCAGAGGCCATCGGGCAGGGGCGATTCAAGGACGAGATTATCCCTGTCGAGGCGGAACGATGCGTCATTGCCAACGGCAAGGCCAATTGCACCAAGGAATGGGTCGACGCAGACGACGGAGTCCGCAGCGACACCACGGTGGAGGCTCTCGGCAGGCTCAAGCCCGCCTTCAAGGCGAACGGCACCGTAACCGCCGGGAATTCGTCGCAGATGACAGACGGAGCCGCTGCCGCCCTGGTGGTTTCGGAGCGCTTCCTGGAAAGGACAGGGCTAAAACCGATGGCCCGGTTTCTTTCCTTTGCCGTGAAGGGCGTCCCGCCGGAAGTGATGGGTACGGGGCCTATCGAGGCTGTTCCTGCTGCGTTGAAGCTTGCCGGTCTCAGCCGTGAGGATCTCGGGCTGCTCGAGTTCAACGAGGCTTTCGCGGTCCAGAGCCTGATCTGCATCCGTGAACTCGGTCTCGATATGGAGCGTATAAATGTCAATGGTGGTGCCATAGCACTCGGGCACCCCCTCGGCTGCACCGGTGCCAAGCTCACGGCGACGCTCCTGCACGAGATGAAACGACGCGGGGTTAGATACGGCTGCGTCACCATGTGCATCGGCGGCGGCATGGGAGCGGCGGGGATCTTCGAGAAGGTCGAGTAAACCTGGTCACGCAAAGACGCGGGGCAGGAACGTTGCCGAGAGAAGGGTCGTAAAAGAGGTGTCCCATGGCAGCAAGGATCTTCAAAGGCGGCGAGTACCTGGTAACGGAAACCTCGAAGGACGATGTCTTCACCCCCGAGGATTTCTCCAACGAACAGAGGCAGATCGCCGAGACAACCGAGCAGTTCGTGACCCGGGAGGTCCTTCCGTTAAAAGAGGAAATAGAGCACCAGCAATTTGAACACGTCGTCCACCTCATGAAACGATGCGGGGAACTCGGTCTCCTCATGATGGACGTCCCTGAAGAATACGGAGGTCTCGAGCTCGACAAGGCTACCAGCATGCTGGCGGCCGAGAAGATGGCGGGTTCAGGATCGTTCTCCGTCGTCTACGCCGCCCACACCGGTATCGGCACCCTGCCGCTCGTCTACTACGGCACCACCGGGCAGAAGGAGCGCTACCTCGGCAAGCTGATGAGCGGTGAGTGGATCGCCGCCTACTGCCTCACCGAACCCGACTCGGGGAGCGACGCGTTGGCGGCCAAGACCTCCGCTGTCCTTTCCGAAGATGGACGATTCTATGTCCTGAACGGGACCAAGCAGTTCACCACAAACGGCGCCATCGCCGATCTCTATACCCTCTTCGCCAAGGTGGACAAGGAACGCTTCACCGCCTTCCTGGTGGAACGAAAGACGGACGGGCTGACCGTCGGGCCGGAGGAGAAGAAACTGGGGATCAAAGGGTCATCGACCACGCAGGTGATCCTCGAAAACGTGCGGGTCCCGGTCGAGAACGTGCTCGGCGAGATAGGCAAGGGGCACAAGATCGCCTTCAATGTCCTGAACGTGGGACGGTTCAAGCTGGGAGCAGCGGTTACCGGCGCAGCCAAGGGGGCATTGGGCGTGGGAATCAGGTACGCCAACCTGCGCAAGCAATTCGGACGATCTATCGCCTCGTTCGGTGCGATAAAGGAGAAGATCGCCGACCTGACAGCCGAGATCTTCGCCGCCGAATCGCTGGTCTACCGCCTGGCCGGGCTTATCGACGACCGCCTGGCTACCATCCCGAAGGATACCCCCGACTACTACGACGCCTATCAGCGCGGCATCGAGGAGTACGCCATCGAATGCGCCATCGCCAAGGTCTACTGCAGCGAAGTGCTGGCCGACGTGGTCGACGAGGTGGTGCAGATCCACGGCGGCTACGGCTTCATCCAGGAATACCCCGCGGAGCGCTTCTACCGCGACGAGAGAATCAACCGGATATTCGAAGGGACGAACGAGATCAACAGGCTGCTGATCCCGGGGATCTTGCTGACCCGCGCCCTGAAAGGGGAGATCCCGCTGCAGGGCGAGGCGATGAAAGCTTTGGAGTCGCTGACGACGCCGTCTTTTGAGGTGCCGGACGAGAGCGTGCCCTTCTCCGCGGAGAAGGCAACCCTCGCCAACCTCAAGCAGGCTTTCCTGGTGGTGGCGGGGAGTGCTGCGCAGAAATACATGGAGAAGATCAGGGAGGAACAGGAGATTCTCCTGGCCCTGGCTGACGTCGCCATAAACATCTTTGCACTGGAAAGCTGCGTGCTGCGAGCCGAGAAGATGTTGCCCGGGGCAGGGGAGGCAAAGAAAGCCGCGGTTACCGCCGCTGTCAAAACCTGCGCATTCCAGACGGTCGAAAAGACAGCCACCGCGGCCCGCAAGGCGGCATGGTACGTGGGCGAGGGCGACACAGTTGCCATTTTGCTGGGCGGCATCAGACGGTTCACCAAGTACGATGCGACGGGGCTGCTGCAGGCGAAAAGATCTCTCGCAGATGCTGCCAGCGAGGCGGAAAAATATGTATTTTGAGGCCGGCAGGCCCTTGCACTGGCCTCACAGGCAAAGGCTGCGCTCAAGCGCGGTAATCCTTACCTTCCTCCTCATGTTCCACGAAAGATCAGGCCCTTGAACCGGATACCACCCTCCCGAAGCACGCCTCGTCGCCCTCCATTCCCCCTCGAAATTGGACGCTGCTTCGCCTGGCCAGACGACGGCGACATCTGGTACCATTTTGCTGAGGCGTAAAAAGTTGATGACTGCGTCGCGTCATCTGGTACTATGGCCGCGGCGAAAGTGGCCGGTATTGTTAGGAGAAGTATGAAACAGCATACGGTAATGACGCCCTACATGGTGGGGGAGGTTCACTATTACACCGCGGAGTTGGCCGGGGAACTGGTTCTCTTTGATACCGGACCGCCGACCGCCGAGGCGCTGGTGGTACTGGAGCGGTCGGTGGATCTGAAGCGCCTGAAGCACCTCTTCATCACCCATTGTCACGTCGACCATTACGGCCTTGCCGCCTACATAGAGGAGCGCAGCGAAGCGAGGATCCACTTTCCCCGCTATGACGTGCTGAGGTTAGGCCGCATTGAGGAGTGGATGGAGGGCCTTCACCTGCTCCTCATCTCTGCCGGATTCGACGCCGACTTCTGCCGAACGCTTTTGCATGTTTTCCGGTCCGAAGAGGGGTTCCCTCGGTGTCCCAAGAGAATCGAGGTCGCAGAGGAGTCGGAAGCACTGGGAAGACTCGGCCTCGCCGCTGTTTCCTGCCCCGGCCACTCCCAAAGCGACCTCGTCTATGTCGGTGACGGCTTTGCCGTGACCGGTGACCTGTTGTTGCGGGACATATTCCAGTCCCCGCTCCTTGGCCCTGACGTCGAGGACCTCTCCAAACGGTTCAACAATTACCATGCTTACTGTGCCAGCCTCCCGAAACTGGCTGCCCTGAAAGGGCTCACTATTTTCCCTGCGCACAGGGACTTCAGCGGGAGCGTGGACCAGACGATCCTCTTTTACGTCAGGAAGCTGCTGGAAAGGGCAGGGCAGGTCCGGCGGTACGCAGGAATCGAGAAGGTAAGCGAGGTGCTCAAGGCCATCTTCGGCGAGGGTTACACCAATCCGGTCTCGGCCTACATCAAGGCCTCCGAGGTTTTCTTCATGCGGGACTTCCTGGCGGAACCCCTGCGACTCAAATCGGCGCTGCAAGAGGCCGGCCTCTTCCCGGAGCTGCGCGAGCTTTACGGTGCCGCGACGGAATGATCAACTAGATTAGCGTCGGATAATTTTTAATGCTGGTGCTCGGTTCAAGGTTGTGGCAAAATGAGTCTCTGAATTCAAGGAGTCGACCATAACGCAACCGCCGGAGGCAGCCATGGAAGGGGTGTCAAGGGGACATTCTCCGGATCATGCAAATAAAGAGGCTGAACTGTCCGCAGTCCTGAGGCAGGCGGAAGCCGAGCTCGCGCAGCAAAAGCTGGTGGACGAAGAACTTCGCCTGCTGGTGGCATCGCTGGAAAAGCGGCTGACCCGTCTGGATACGGAGCTGGCAGCCAACGTCCAAAAGCTCAGGCTCGAGGGGCACACCAGGGTCGGGGACCAGAAAGAGATATGCCGGCTGAGAGAGAATCTGGTCCACCGGGAGAATGCCTTCGCCACGGTGAATAAGGAGCTTGAGTCGCTGAGCTACGGCATATCCCACGACCTGCGTTCACCGCTCAGGCACCTGATCGGCTTCAGTGACGCCTTGCTGGAAGATTACGGCGGGAACCTGGACGGCATAGCGCGAGGCTATCTTGGTTGCATCGTGAAGGCGGGGCGAAAGATGGAGTCGCTGCTGGAAGCTCTGCTCAACCTGTCGCGGATCATGCGCAAGGAGCTCCTCTTCTCCGAGATCGACCTCAGCGAGATCGCCCGCGGCTGCGCCTCATCTCTGAAGGAATCGGCCCCGGAACGCAAGGTTCTTTTTCAGATTGCGGAGCAAATGCCGGTGCAGGCGGATCTGGAGTTGATGAAAACAGGGATCAGGGAGCTTCTGGCCAACGCCTGGAAATATACCAGCGGCAGGGAGCCGGCGATCATCGAGGTCAGCGCGGTGGAGGAGGGGAACGCCACGGTCTATATCGTTCGCGACAATGGAGCAGGCTTTGACATGCGGTACGCCGAGAAGCTCTTCTCTCCCTTCCAGCGCATGCACAGCGATAGTGAATTTGACGGTACCGGTATGGGACTTGCCATCGCGCAGAGGATCATACACCGCCACGGCGGAAAAATCTGGGCTGACGCCTCGGTAGGTATCGGTGCCAGCTTCTTCTTTACTCTTCCCGGTCGCTCACCCCTCGACAGGTAAGAGTCCCACCAAGCTACTGCTGCCAATTCAAGCCACGTTTGAAGTTTTCCATCCTCACCTTCATGGCGGCCCGGGTCACAGCCTCAGCCTCGAGCGCATTCCCATTCCCGGCCGCTTCCATCAGGTCGGTATAGAAGGCCCGAGCCTGGGCACGGTGCTCCTGGCTGGCGAAGAACTCTCCCTTGAGCTTCGTGTATAGTTCAGCGAATGTGTTCATGATCAGCGGGTAAAGCTTGTTCCCGGACAGCACCGCCAGGGTCAGATGCAGGTGCGAGTCGAACTTCGCCACCGCGCCGGGGCTGTTGCGGAGCTTGTTGGCGCGGCTGAGGAATTCGGCGACCTTGGCGGGGGCGTTTTCCACCGCTCGCCTGGCATAATCAGGCGCAAACTGAACCCTCAGTTCCAGCAGGTGCAGCGCGAGATCCTGCGGAAAGGGTTCGCTGTTCCTGGTGATCGACGACAGCAGCTCTAGATCGCCCTGCGACCAAAAGTCATTGACGATCGTCGCCCGCCGCTGCTGCACCGAAATCCAACCCGACTTCTGCAGCTTCAGCAGTGCCTCCCTCACCGTTGCCCTGCTCACCGCGAAGCGCGCCGCCAGGTCGCGCTCACTCTCAAGATGGCTCCCTGGTTGCGGATTCCCCTTCAGTAGACCTGCCACCAACGCCTTCTCCACCATTTCATGTGTCTTCCTCATAGACCCCCTCTCCTGAATCCACTCAAACGGTCTCGTCATGTGCCAAAAGGTGCTGCTGGCGGCCAACGCCGGAATTATCATAAAACATAGTTTTGCAAATTGGTAGACATTTTTTCACAAATAGAATCTTTTCCGCCAACTGCAGGGCCGTTGAATTGAATTCCTTCGGATGTAATTTCAAGGTATTACCCCTGGGTGCCATGACTGGCTATCAGCAGATCCAGTCGTTATATCCCTGTCACATCACCGGATGAGTTGTCAAAGAAAGAGTATGTATAAAAATATTGAACAAAGTTTTACTAAAAAGAAGCTGAAGGACTTTTGGCTGCGACAAAGGAGGGGGGGACGGGGGAAGGAGAGGAGAGGCGGTGGGAGCGCAAACGAAGGGTGGCCGGGAGAATATATCAGCGTGTTCCAGTGTGGTGCGCGCCGCTACGGGCAAGGGATGTCAGGCATGGCCACCGAGTCATTCGACAGAGTTGAGGCGGTTTCAGATCAACAGGACTTCGCCTCGGAAAGGGTGAAATAGAATGTCGCACCCTCGTTTTCCCTGCCCTCGGCCCAGACGCTGCCGCCATGCCGGTCGATGATTCTCTTGACCGTGCCGAGGCCTATGCCCGTTCCCTCGAATTCCGAGCCGTGCAGACGCTGGAACGGCTGGAAGAGGTTCCCGGCATAGGCCATGTCGAACCCGACCCCGTCGTCCCGTACATAGAAGGCTTCCCTGCCGTCGACGGTGGTCCGGCCGAACTCGATATGGGCACTCTTATGCCCGGTGTACTTCAGGGAATTCCCCAAAAGATTCTCCAGCACCACACGGACCAGGATGCTGTCGCCATCGGCCATCAGCGACGGTTCGATGGTGAAGGCTGCCAGGCAATCGACTTCCGCTTCCCGGAGCATGCTGGCAACGTCTGCGGCGACGGCACTGATGTCGAAGCGCTCGCGCTTCATATCGGTGCGGCCAACCCTGCTCAGCGTCAGCAGATCGTCGATCAGCCTTCCCATCCGGCTGCTCGCGGTGCGGATCCTGTCGAGATAGGAGCGGGCTTCCGGCGGGAGGGCGGTGCCGTGGTCCTCCAGCAGCATGGCACTGTAGCTGTTGATGTGGCGCAGGGGTGCCCGCAGGTCATGGGAGACGGAGTAGCTGAAGGATTCGATCTCCTTCTTGGCGGCCGCCAGCTGCGAGGTCCGCTCCATGACCCGCCGGTCCAGGTCGTCGTTCAGTTCACGAATAGCCTCCTCCGCGGCCTTTCTCTCGGTGATATCCTGGATGGTGCCGATGATCCGGGTGAGCCTCCAGGTCTCGTCCAGCTTCAGCTCGCAACACTCCGCGACCCAGCGCTCCAGGCCGTCCTTTTGCCGGATGACCTTGTATTCCATCTCGAAATTCTTCGAGTTGCTTACACAGGCCAGGTAGCTGTCGATGAACTGTTGCCTGAAGTCGGGATGGACGATCTCGAAGTGTCCGAGGAGGTTCATCGATGAGGTTTCGTCGAGACCCAGGATGTCGACAAGGATGCTGGAGCACGACCAAGTGTCGTGGGCGAGGTCCAGGACATAGCTTCCCAGCTGGGCAATGCTCTGCGTCTCGCGCAACAGGCGGTCACTGTCCGCAAGTTCCAGTTCATGCTGCTTTTGCTCGGTGACGTCTTCCATGATGAGGACTGTGCCGCCGACGTCGCCGTCAGCGTCCAGGAAAGGGGCTGCATTTATCGAGAGCAAGGTCCGCTCCCCGTCGGGACGCTTGACGGCAAGACAGGTGTGGGGGAGGGTGCTTCCGTGCTGCAGCACCTCGCGCAGCGGCAAGTCATCGAGTTCCCCACTCGGAGTGATGGCACAGACCGGAAGGTTATAATGCCCATGCATCAGTTCTTCCTTGGGCCGTCCAAGGATGGCCTCCGCCTTCGGATTGACGAAGGCGATGTCTCCGTTATGCCGCACCAGGACGATACCTACCGGACTGGTGGTGGTGATGACGTCCATGAGGTCGCGCTCCATACGCAACATCTGCTCGACCCATTTTCGTTCGCTGATATCGACCAGGGTACCGACTACCCTGAGAGCCTTTCCCAAACGGTCACGGCGGGCAGATTTGCCCTCGCAGAGAAACCATGCCCATCTCCCCTGCGCAGTCATCAGCCGTAGCTCGACCTTGAAGCTCGGTGCAGTCCCGTCTATGCAACCGACCTTCACCTTTCGGGCCACCTCGCGGTCCTCAGGGTGGATGACATCCCTCCAATCCTCAACCTCGGCCGGTAGCCGTCCGGGTGTGTAACCGAGCATCTCGAAGCAGTAGGGGCTGAAATAGCACTGATTTTTCTCCACGTCCAGGTCCCAGACCCCGGCGCTGGCCGCCTCCATGGCCAGCCGGTGGCGCTCCTCGCTGAGTGCCAGTTCTTCCTGGACGCTGATCCGCGAGGTGATGTCGACGTTGCAGACAAGGTAGCCGCTGAAGTGCCCGTTGCGGTCGCGCGATTCCGCAACAGTCGCCTGCACCCAGCGCACGCTTCCGTCCGCAGCGAGGCACCTCAACTCGCGCGACCACTGGAGCCCGTAAGCCATGGCCGAGGTCCATTCCCGCTCCAGTTCCTGCAGATCCTCATCCAGCGCCAAGGGAGAATGCCCTGCCGGAGCAACATTGACGATCTCAGCGCGACCAAGGCTTGCGCCCAGGAACGTTCCGGCTTTGTCGGTCTGGTGGAACCCTGGACGGGGGGTGGAGAAGAGATTATAGAAGATCTGGCGGCCGTCGTGTCGTGGTGGGAGCGGGATGCTTCCCGGAGGTGAGGAATGGCTGGGGGCGCCTTCATCGTGTAGGTTGCTGCTGCTGTTATCGCCAGCGCGTGACATCAGGTTCATACCGGCCCCCGAACTCAGGCATACATTACCGTCGCATCTTTAAAGCCCCGGCAGCCCAGCCAGAGAAAGTGCTCAGGCTTCCCCGGGTGCCGCACACATTGTACGCGGCCGACTGGATTGGTGAAGCATTATTAAAGATGGCACAAATATACTCTTAACCCGAACAAGAAGCAATTAAAATGAAAGCAGAAGTCTTTGGAAAACTTTTTAAGCAGAGAGGTTGATATTTACTTAGTTTTGTTTAATCTTGATCGGGTGGCGGTGGGTACCAAACTCCACCTCCTGTCCCGAAAAGATAGATAAAGACATCGCCTTCTTGACTGATGATCCGGCTAAGTAGTAAAGAGTATCCTACAATAACAACAGGAGGTGCATGATGCCGGAGACGACAACCTGTCAATGCGGAGCCAAACACACAGGACACATCTGCATGTTGAAGAGCCGCGGGCTCACTCAAGACATTGCCCACATTACCGACCGCCCCACGGTTGTCTGCTTCACCTGCGGTGCGGAGGCGAATTCACCCGACAACGTCTGCGCCCCGATGCCGCTCGAAAAATGAAATGAGCCGAGTTACCAGGAAATGCAACGGTGCGACTTCGGCATTCCCGCCGCACGGGCTCAGTGAGGAAGGGGTTTGTGATGCCTGAATTGCCGGAGGTTGAAGTCACCCGGCTGGGCATCTCCAGCCACCTTGTCGGCCGGCGTATTACCGGCCTTTCCGTCCATAGCGCAAAATTCGGATCGATGATACCACCGGAACTGGGGGCGCTGCTGACCGGCGAGGAAGTACGGGCGGTGGAGCGGCGGGGAAAGTACCTGATCCTGAGATTTCCTTCCGGCTCGCTACTGGTGCACCTCGGTATGACCGGCCACCTGCGCCTGGTACCGAGCGGACGGGAGGCGGGTTCCCATGACCACCTCGATCTCCGCTTCTCCTCAGGTCTCATGCTGAGGCTCAACGACGTCCGCCGGTTCGGCTCCATTCACTGGACCGCAACCGATCCGCTCCAGCACAAGCTCCTTTCGGGGATAGGGCCGGAACCGCTGACCGGCGCCTTCGGCGGCGAGTACCTGTACCAGAAAAGCCGTGGCAAGAAGGTGGCCATCCAGCCCTTCATCATGAACAGTGCCGTGGTAGCCGGTGTCGGCAACATCTATGCGGCTGAGTCGCTCTTCCGCTGCGGCCTTTTGCCGACCACCATCACCGGTGAGCTCTCCATGGATGACTGCCGGCAGCTGGCCGCGGCAATCAAGGAGGTGCTCTCCGTCTCCATCGCCACCGGGCGCTCCACCATGGATTTCGCAGGAAAGGAGGAGCCGCTCGCTTACTTCCCGCAGACCCTTTACGTCTATGGCCGCGGGGGAGAGCCCTGCCGCAAGTGCGGGACCGCCATCATGCGCGGCCGGTTCGGCAAGCGTTCCACCTTCTTCTGTCCCAACTGCCAGCACTAGACCCGGCACCGCATCTCCCCACTTAGGACCGGGCCTCGGGAGTCGAACATCAGCAGGATTCGGGGGAGGATGCCCGCAAAGGAATAGCTGCAGCTTCGTGTTCTCAATCGCACCTTCACCGGAGGCTATGATGAGCCGACTATTCTCACCGATCATGTTCCGCGAGTTGAGCATCAGAAACCGCATCTTCGTGTCGCCCATGTGCATGTACAGCAGCCGCGACGGCCTGCCGACCGAGTGGCACATGGTCCACCTGGGAAGCCGCGCGGTCGGAGGCGCAGGCCTCGTGATGGTCGAGGCCACGGCCGTCACCCCGCAAGGGCGGATTAGCCCCGACGACAGCGGCATGTGGAACAGCGAACAGGCCAAGGCCTTTGTCCCGATCACCCGCTTCATCCGCGAGCAGGGGGCGGTGGCGGGGATCCAGCTGGCCCATGCCGGACGCAAGGCATCTACCGACCACCCATGGAAGGGGGGGCGGCCGCTGGACGCCAAGAACCGCGGCTGGCTGACCATCGCCCCCAGCGCCGAATCTTTCGCTCCGGGCTATCCGTCCCCGCGGGAGGCGACCGCCGAAGACCTGGAGACCATCCTCGGCCAGTTCGCTTCCGCTGCCCGCCGCAGCGTCGAGGCCGGTTTCGAGGTGGTCGAGATCCACCTGGCCCACGGCTACCTGCTGCACGAATTCCTTTCGCCACTGTCCAACAAGCGCACCGACGACTTCGGCGGCTCCCTGGAAAACCGGCTCCGTTTTCCGCTGAGGGTTGTGAAGGCGGTGCGCGAGATCTGGCCTGAACACCTGCCTGTTTTCGCCAGGATCTCGGCCTCGGACTGGATCGACGGGGGATGGGACCTTTCCCAGAGCCTGGAGTTGGCCAGCAGGCTCAAGGGCGTCGGGGTCGATCTCATCGACTGCTCCAGCGGCGGTTTGGTGGCCGAGGCCGCGCCTCCTTTCGGTCCCGGCTTCCAGACCCCTTTCGCCAGCGCTATCCGTCAGGAAGTCGGCATTGCCACCGGCGCGGTCGGCTTCATCACCGAGCCGGCGCAGGCAGAGCAGATCGTGGCCACCGGCCTCGCGGACGCGGTCTTCCTGGCCCGCGCCATGCTGCGGGACCCGTACTGGCCGCTGCACGCCGCCAGGGAGCTGGGAGTCCAGTTGACCTGGCCTGTCCAGTACGAACGCGCTTCACGCTAGCCGCAACGATCGGGGGATTGGAACGCGGGAGGGAAGAGGGGAGGGGAGGGGAGGAGGGTTACGCCTGGACCCGGGTACGAGAGAGGGACGGCGTTAACCGCCCCTCCTTCTTACCTCGGTTCCTGTCAGTCATTACCGAAGGCGAAGACGTGCAGGACTACCAGCGCTGCCGTGGCGCCAATCCAGTATACCCAGCGGTATTCACCGAAGTGGACCTCGATGAACTCCCTGAAGCTCAGTCCCGAGTGGGTTTTCCGGGCGCGCGGCGGGTCGGCGACCTGCGTTCCCTGCAGATCGTTGGCCGCCATCAAGGCCGGGGCCTGCTGCTGATCGGGAAGGGAGAGGTTGATCCCCGGTGAAGGTTCCTTGGCGGCGGGTTGCGCAACTGTCGGCTGCGAGCTAACGAGGAGGGCCAACTCCTCGGCACCTGCTGCTACCGGAGAGAAGGAGATGAGGCAGAGCAAGACGGTCAATTTGCGGAGCATCGGCAACCTCCTTGTCAGAGGGGATCTGCAGTGACTGTTTGATCGGTCCACGGTTCGGCATTAACTGGTGACAGGATGGGGTAAACCGGTGTAAATTATAGCAGCCTTTAGCCGTTCTTAAACGGCAGCTAACCGGAAGGTGAAACCGGCAGTAATAACCAGGAGGAATGGAATGGAAAGATTTCAAACCACCACGGGGTCGAGGACGATCTCCGTGGCTCAAAGTGGGGTAATGCGTGGCGTCTACGGGTGGATGGGAGGAGGGCTCGCGCTTACCGCGCTGGTATCGCTGATGACGGCGTCTTCACCCTCGCTGCTGCAGGCCATCCTCGGCAACCGGGTCCTCTTCTACGCGCTGGTGCTGGGGGAACTGGGCCTGGTAGTCGGGATAAGCGGCGCCATCAACAGGATCAGCGCCTCGACCGCCAGCATCCTCTTCCTCGCCTACGCGGCCCTGAACGGGCTGACGATGGCGACGATCTTCGTGGTCTACACCTCCTCCTCGATCGCCTCGACCTTCCTCGTCACAGCCGGCATGTTCGGCGCCATGAGCCTGTTCGGCTACCTGACCAAGAGCGACCTCTCCTCGTGGGGGAGCTTCCTCTTCATGGGGCTGATCGGCATCGTCATCGCCTCGCTGGTCAACATCTTCCTGCATAGCTCGATGATCTACTGGGTCACCAGCATCTGCGGTGTCATCGTCTTCACCGGTCTGACCGCCTATGACACGCAAAAGATCAGGCAGCAGGGGAATACCGGCCAAAAGGGCGCCATCCTCGGCGCCCTGACACTCTACCTCGACTTTATCAACATGTTCCTGATGCTGCTGAGGCTGCTGGGGAACCGGAGGTAAAGGAGAACCGGCAGTCCCTGCCGTGGTTCGCGGCCGGCGGCCGCTCCTGGAAGAAAAGCCCTCCATCCCGCGATGATTGAGGGCTTTTCTTTATCCGTTACTTGAAGGCGACTCCTACTTCAGCCTGACGCCGTCCTTGCCGATCTCGATGACCCCCTGCTTGTAGAGGTTGCCGATCACGGTCTTGAAGCTCTTCTTGCTCATCCTGAAGAGCTCGTAGATCAGCTCCGGCGAGCTCTTGTCGCCGACCGGCAGAAATCCACCCCTTTCACTGAGCACACGAAGGAAGCTCTCCCTGCTGCCTGCGATGTCCTGCATGCCCCCTTTTCTCAGGCTCACGTCTATCTTGCCGTCGGGGCGGACCTTTTTCACATACCCTTTCACACCGGCACCGAGCTGGTAATCGCCGAAAAGGTCGTTCTTGAACAACAGCCCGGCATAGAGACCATCAACGATGACCTTGGCTCCCAGATCGGAGAATTCGTAGAAGAGAAGCTGGACCTCTTCGCCCCCCTTGTATGGTATGTCGGATCTCTTCAGGAACCTGCCGATCTTTGCCGAAGCGGCAATCCTTTCGGTTCGGTCCAGGTAAACCCGCACCAGGTGTTTTTCGCCTTTCTGCATCGGGCGCGGCTGCTCGCTGAACGGGACCAGCAGATCCTTCTCGAGACCCCAATCGAGGAAGGCCCCGACATTGTCTACCTCCTTGACTTCAAGCACGGCGAACTCTCCGACTTTCGCCTTGGGAGTCTGCGTGGTCGCGACCAGCCGGTCCTCGGAATCGAGATACACGAAAACCTTTGCGTGGTCGCCGGGTCTTAGCCCCTCCTTCACATATTTGGCAGGAAGGAGTATGTCGCCGACCTCCGAGGCCAGGTAGGCTCCTATCGCGGTGAGTCTTTTTACTTCCAGCCTGTTACTCTTTCCTAATTCGAACATTACTTGATCATCTCCATTGAAGCTGTTTTGGTTAAATCCGTTTCACCTGTACGTTAAAGCTAAATTTTTACCGCTGGCGGACGATAACCTGTTGGACTGCATGATTTTCATCTGTCTCAATTATGGGCTAGATGGACATCCGTTTCAAAACCTTTGTTTTAGCGACACCTGGATAATATAAAAAGCTCTTACCATCATCGTCGGCGCACGCTGAAGACGGTAACACGCATAAAGCGTACGATCCCTTTCGGGAGGAATCTTGTATCGTTTCACCCTCAAGACCAAGATGACCTTGGCTATATCGCTGCTGGTAGCCGTCCTGTTGTCGGTGCTGGCATTCTCGGCGGAGCTCTACTTCGTGAGCCAGACCAAGGAGCTTGTTCACAACCAGCAGTTCGCCATGGTATCGGCCATTGCCGAGCAGACAGACGACAAATTGCTCTGCATTCAGACGGAACTCGTGATGGCTGCCGGGACCATCGACCAGTCGATGATGGATGACCCGAGGAAGCTGATGAAGTTTTTCGAGCAAAGGCCTGACACCCAGGCGATGTTCGACAACGGGCTCTTCCTGTTCTCGCCACAGGGAAAGCTGCTCTTCGAGAGCCCGTCGGAAGCAGAGATGCTGGTCAAAGACTATTCCCAGCGGGAGTACCTCAAAAAGACGCTGGAAACCCGGAGCCCGCAGATCTCGGAACCTTTCATCTCGGCCCAGACCCATCGGCACCCCATCATCATGCTCACTGCGCCGATTTACAACCACAGCGGCCGGATCGTCGCCATACTGGGTGGCAGCCTTGACCTGACCAAGAGCAACTTCCTCAGCAGGATCTCCTCGATAAAACAGGGCGAGCAAGGGTATCTCTTTTTGTTCAGCCCGTCCAGGAGAATCCAGATTTCGCACCCCGATCGAGAGCGGATCATGAGACACGAGATCCCCGTGAAGAGAGACGCCCTCTTTGAGAAGGCCGTTGCCGGCTTTGAAGGTACCGGCGAAAGGATCAATACGCGGGGCGTTCCGGTCATCACGGCGTATAAGAGACTCAAGACCACGGGGTGGGTCCTCGGCAGCAACTACCTGCAAAGCGAGGCTTTCGAGCCGGTGCAACGGGCCCGGAGGTTCCTGCTGGCAGCCCTGCTGGTGGTATTTGGGACCTCTTCTGTCGTGGTCTGGCTCCTCATGCGGCATCTGACCGCGCCGCTTATCGACTTTACCCGCCAGATAAGAGTCCTCTCCAGGACCGACGAGGCTGCCCATGTCCGTGTCACCACCGGGAGCAGCGAGGAAATCCAGCTGCTGGGAGATGCCTTCAACCAATTGCTCAGGGAACTGGCCGGGCAGAAGAAAGAACTCCGGAACCAGCTCGACTTCTCGCAGAAAGTGATCGACACCACCCCGATCTCGATATTCTACAAGGACAGGGACGGGAGATACCTCGGCTGCAACAAGGCCTTCGAAACCTTCACCGGCCTTTGCAGGGAATCCCTGCTCGGAAAGACGATCTTCGATATCGCGCCGGTCGAGGTGGCGGAAACGATCGGCAAGGCCGACGGAGAGGTCTGCGGACTAAGGAGCTTGCATCGCCACGAATGCACCCTCCCGGACAGCGAGGGGAAGATTCACCATCTTATCTTCTTCAAAAACGTCTTTCCCGCCGCAGACGGCACGACAGGGGTCATCGGGGCGATGCTTGACGTCACCGAATCAAAGGAAGCACATTCCGCCCTGGAAGCCCAGAAAGAGTTCGCCGAGAGCCTGGTGCAAAACTTCACCCTTCCCACCTTTGTTCTTGATCGGGAGCATCGCGTCGTCATCTGGAATCACGCCTGCGAAGCTCTTACCGGCGTCCCGGCCGTCGACATCCTCGGCTCCGACCAGGTCTCGCGTGTCTTTCACCAAGACGATCGTCGTTTGCTGGCCGAGCTGGTCATCGACGGAGACGGCTGGATGAAGTCCCACCATTACTCCACCATGACAACTCCGGCGCACCTCCCTGACGCGATACAGGCGGAGGCCTGGTATACGGACCAGCAAGGCAAAAAACATTATGTCGCCATGACCGCGGCTCCCATCTTTGACGGCCGTGGCGAGGTCATCTGCGCCATCCAGACCATCGAGGAGATAACGGAGAGGAAGCAGGCCCAGGACGCGCACGAGAAGACCAGGCGTCAGCTTCAGTTGATCCTGGATGCTGCGGGGGAGGGTATCTATGGCATAGACAGGGAAGGGCGTATCACCTTCGTGAACCCTGCCGCCGCGCATATGCTGGGCTGGGAAGCCGAGGAGATGCTGGCCAAGGATCAGCACTCGATGACTCAGCACGGCAGAAATGACGCCACCCCTTATCCGGAGGGCGATTGCCCGATATGCTCGGCAGTTCATGAAGGGCGACCTGCCGACGGCACGGGAGTATTCCGGCACAAGGACGGCACCAGCTTCCCTATAGACTTCGTCAGCACCCCGATACGTGAGGACGGGGAACTCGTCGGAGCCGTAGTAATGTTCAAGGACACCACGGAACGAAACCAGGTCGAGGAGCAGGTTCTCAAGCTCTCCCAGGCGGTGGTGCAGAGCCCCATCTCCATACTCATCACCGACACGTCAGGCAACATCGAGTACGTGAACCCCAAATTCACCCAGATCAGTGGGTACCAGGCGGACGAGGTTCTCGGCCTCAATCCTCGAATCTTCAAATCGGGACGGACCGGGAACGAAGTCTACCAGGACCTGTGGAGCACCATCAGCTCGGGCAGGATCTGGAGCGGGGAGATCTACAACAAGCACAAGGACGGCACGAACTACTGCGAGCACGCAACCATCTCCCCGATCAGGAACAGCTCCGGGGTCATCAGTCATTACATGGCCTTCAAGGAGAACATGACCGACAGGAAGCGCCTTGAAGATCAGTTGCGCCATGCCCAGAAGATGGAGGCGATCGGTCAGCTGGCAGGCGGGGTGGCCCACGACTTCAACAACATCCTGACCGTCATCATGGGATTCGGACAGCTCCTCCACTATTCGCTCGATCCGGAAGACGCCAGGCGAGGGCACATGGAGCAGATCCTGGACGCGGCGGACCGTGCCACGCACCTGACCAAGAGCCTCCTAGCCTTCAGCCGCAAGCAGGTCATGCTGCTTCAGCAGGTGGAATTGAACGATCTGGCCAGGAAGCACACCAAATTCCTCATTAGAATCATAGGGGAGGATGTGGCGCTAAAAACGGCCTTCAGCGAAGAGCGGCTGGTGGTTTTGGCCGACAGCGGGCAGATCGAACAGGTGCTGATGAACCTGGCCACCAACGCCCGCGACGCCATGCCAGGAGGCGGAGAGCTGTCGATCAAGACCGAGACGGTCCAGCTCGGCAAGGAGTTCCAGCTGCAGCATGGCTTCGGCACGCCCGGGCGCTATGCACTCATCACTATCAGCGATACCGGCCAGGGCATGGACGCCGCCACACAGCAGAAGATCTTCGAGCCTTTCTTCACCACCAAGGATCCGGGCCGCGGCACCGGTCTGGGGCTCTCCATCGTCTACGGCATCGTAAAGCAGCACGGCGGCTATATCACCATGGCAAGCCGGTGCGGTTTCGGCACCACCTTCAGTGTCTATCTTCCGCTGGTCACCGAGCATGAGCAAGCGATGCGCAAGGCTCCCGCGCTGGTACCAAACGGCGGGAACGAGACCATCCTGGTGGTGGAGGATGACCCGGCGGTGCGTCGCCTGGTGGAATCGGTGCTGAAGAGATTCGGCTATAAAGTACTCCTGGCCGAAAGCGGAGACGAAGCCATTGAAATATTCCAGCACAAGTGGCAGGATGTCGACCTGGCTCTGATGGACGTGATCATGCCCAATATGAACGGGACCCAGGTCTGCGCCGTCCTGAAGGAGCGCTGCCCGGCCCTGAAAGTCCTCTTCTTGAGCGGCTACACTGCGGATGTCATCGAGGACAAGGGTATTGCGGTTGAGGGTATCGATATCATCAGCAAACCCGCCAAGCCGATCGAACTCGCCAAGAAGGTGAGGGAACTGCTCGACGCGGCCTGAGGGCCGGGAAGGGTGGTCAGGAGGGGGGGCGGAAGAGGGCGACACCCCCATTTTTTCGTGCTAACATGTTGTAATTAAATGGCTTTTCTGGAGGCAACGTGATCATAGAAAACATGACGATGGACGAGTTCGCGTCGGGACTGGAAAACTGCCGCACCGTCTATATTCCTTTCGGCTCCGTCGAGGAGCATGGCAGCCATCTGCCGCTTTCCACAGACACCATAGAGGCCTACGAAGTCGGGAAAAGAGCCGCCGAAAAAGTACCGCTCTTCGTAGCGCCGCCGGTTTACTACGGATCGTGCCGTTCCACAGCGTGTCATCCCGGAACCATCTCCATCAGCACCACGACCTTGAAGGCTCTGCTCAAGGATATCGTGCGCTCGCTGCACGCCCAGGGCCTGATGAACTTCATAGCTCTGACCGGGCATGCCGGCGGATCGCACCGGATGGCGCTGCAGGACGCCGGCGAAGAGCTGATAGCAGAGACCCCGGATATCAACATGGCGGTGGTCACCGAATATGATCTGGCCAAGGACGCCGGTGCCGAACTCATAGAGACCCGTGGCGATTCACATGCCGGCGAGATCGAGACCTCGAGGATCATGCACTCGCATCCGCACCTGGTGAAGGGGCTCAGCCCGTGCGAGTATCCGAACTTTCCCACCGGTATCATCGTCAGGGACAAGCGCAGCTTCTGGCCCGGCGGTGTCTGGGGAGATCCCTCCAAGGCCAGTGCCGAGAAAGGGAGAATGATCGAGTCGCTGGTGGCCGACAAGGTGGTCGAGTTGGTAAAAGCCCTGGAGAGTAGACGCTGGTAAAATGCCCAAAAAAGCGGCTTCCAAATTTGGCTTTTAAAGGGACTTTAGCGTCAGGTGCAGGGGTAAGCCTGGGCTTGTTTTTCGTAGAGTGGCGCCAGGAGCGGTTCCGGCTCTGTGTTGGAGCGAGATCCTTGCCGCGAACCTAAAACGATGGCCGATAGAGACACGGAAGGCACGGAGAAAGTCAAAGGCGGATTCATCTTTGATCCAGCTGTCGAGAAGGCCGGCATAGCCGAAGGAGGCGAGCCGGCTTTTTTATCATCCCTCACCAAACCGATGCAAAGGTCAACAACCACACCTCGTACTTGACATAATATATCTTATGGGACGTAAAAGAGGCGCCCTTGCTTCTCAAGCGGTGGTACACGGCTGTCCGGCTCTGCCGGGCGGTTGTGCCACCGGGACAAGCGGAGCGCGTCAGCTTGGCGAAGCCAGGAAGGCAGACCCCCATCCTGTAACACGGGGGTAACTTTCGCAGACTTCCGGCTAACTAGCTGAATTTACATGAAATGAAAATTCCCGGGCTATTTCAGGTGCTTACGACACTGCTTACACCGTAACATGCTGAAATCAAAAGAAACTGCATCCAGAGGTGAAAAATGCTTCCAATGCACCGGAAAATCAGCCTCCGTCTTGACTCCGATCTCGCTGATCGTCTCCAGAGTCGTGCGGATCAGCAACGGGTGCCTGTGTCCCACCTACTCCGCCACCTCGTACTGCAAGCCTACCGGGTGCGTCGCGGCTTCTCTGATAAACAACTATTTGACACTTTGCCAATAGCAGGTTATATGACTATATAGTCATACACTGAAGGGGTCGCAATGAAAGAGCTTGTTGAGTTCCGCGCTGAAATCCTGAAAGCCTTGGCCCAACCTACCCGATTGAAGATAGTCGATTTTCTACGCGATGGAGAGCGGTGCGTTTGCGAGATTTTCCCCGCCATCGGCGAGGAGCAGTCGAATACCTCCCGCCACTTGAACATGATGCTCGCCGCCGGGGTCCTCTCCCGCCGCAAGGATGGATTGAAGATCTACTACGCCATCAAGCATCCCGAGATCCTGGCGGTCATGGACATCATCACTGACATAGTAAAAGAGGAGATTCACGGGCGGCACAGTCTGCTGAAGGTGATGTGAACGGAGGTGACGCCATGAAAGAACTAGCCATAGAGTGGCGGCATTATGACAAGGAAGGTGCAACTTGCGACCGCTGTGCAGCTACCGGATCGTCAGTTAGTGAAGTAGTTTCCGAACTGACCAACGAGCTGGCCGCAATGGGCGTTTCCGTAACCTTCACGGAAACGCCCCTCCCCGAAGAGCTAATGGCCCAGTCAAATATGATCCTGCTTAACGGAGTGCCCCTGGAAGCTGTTTTGGACAATGCTGCAGCGGATGAAACCCCCTGTCCGTCATGCTCATGCTTGACCGGCTCGGAAACGAGCTGCCGAACAGTTGAGTACGAAGGAAAGACTTACGAGGAGATCCCCGCTGAGCTCATTCGCAGGGCGGCCCACAAAGTCCTCGGGCTGAGCAAGGCGTAATTTTTTTGTCTCATTAAGTGAGTAATCAATCAAGCGCTCATGGAATACCTCATGCTGAAAAGCTTTGCCGACTACATTGTGTTCAGTGTCATTGGCCTCGTCCCCGGTTCACGTGCGGGCGAAGCGCTTGATTTCTTCATCTACGACACCCTGAAGATCTTCCTGCTCCTCACTACCATCATATTTGTGGTAGCGATCATCCGTTCCTCGTTTCCCCCGGAAAAAACCAAACGTATGCTTTCTCACAAGCGGGAATACGTCGGCAACGTCCTGGCTGCATTGCTCGGCATTGTCACCCCTTTCTGCTCCTGTTCGGCGGTGCCGCTTTTCATCGGTTTTGTCGAGTCAGGTGTTCCCTTGGGCGTGACCTTTTCGTTCCTGGTCTCCTCCCCCATGGTTAACGAGGTGGCGCTGATCATGCTCTGGGGGCTCTTTGGTTGGAAGATTGCCCTTATTTATATCGGCACCGGGCTGATGGTAGCTATCGTTGCCGGCATCGCCATCGGAAAACTGAAGATGGAGAAGTACGTCCAGGACTATGTCTGGGAGATGCAGGTAGGCAACTCCGAGATCACGATCATGACCTTCGGAGACAAAATCGATTATGCCCGTGAGTATACTCTGGGTCTTCTGAAGAAGATCTGGCCCTACGTGGTGGTCGGCGTCGGCCTTGGCGCCTTCATCCACGGGTACGTCCCCGCCGACTTCCTGGCGCGCTGGGCCGGGAGGGATAACTTCTTTGCCGTGCCGGTGGCTGTAGCGCTTGGAGTGCCCCTTTACAGTAACGCTGCCGGAGTGATCCCTATCGTCCACGCACTGATGGAGAAGGGAATGGCCATGGGCACAGTGCTGGCTTTCATGATGGCGGTGACCGCCCTCTCCCTGCCGGAAGCGATCATCCTTAAAAACGTGCTGAAGAATCGCCTGTTGGGCGTTTTTTTCGGAACTGTAGCCGTGGCGATCATCATGGTCGGGTACCTGTTCAACGCGATTCTTTAAGGTGAAGTCAGTATGTGCTCCGCCATAGATACCCGCATAACCGGAAAACTCAAGACCGCCATAGGCCTGACTGCAGTCACCCTGCTTGCAGAGGTGGGCGGCGCGTTCTTTGTTTTGGCTGCTTTGTTCGCAGTTCCCGCCTTTGCCGGACCCTGAGGAGGGCACGGCTACCCTGCCTGGGCCGGGTGGAGAAAGTAATAAGCAGTGAACGGTCCCGTCGGGGAGGCGGGACCACTACCATCAATCAAAAAGGAGAGCGTCAATGAAGATCGAGATTCTCGGTACCGGCTGTGCCAAGTGCAAGACCCTCTACGAAAACACGAAGAAAGCGGTTGCAGAAAGCGGCGTCAGCGCCGAGGTGGTGAAGGTGGAGGATATCCAGTCCATCATGAAGTATGGCGTAATGAGTACTCCGGCCCTGGTCATAGACGGCCAGGTCAAGTTTTCCGGCAAAGTGGCCACAGTTGTAGAGATCATGGGGATGCTGTAGGTCCCTGTCTTGTTAATCCTCTTGGAAAGGACATCCGATGAAAATTGTCATTTCAGCACTCGCTATCACCATGCTTCTTGCCGGCGCAGCGCACGCCGAGTTACCGTCAGCGACCGATGCGCTGGTCAGCCGCGCTCTTGTTTCCGGCAAACCCACAGTCATCGACCTCGGCGCCCGCACCTGCATCCCCTGCAAGAAAATGGCGCCGATCCTCGAATCCCTCTCGAAGGAATACCGCGGCAAGGCCTCGGTGCTCTTCATCGACGTCCATGAAAACCAGGCTGCGGCCGACAAGTTCCGCATCCAGATGATACCGACCCAGATCTTCTTCAACGCCCAGGGGAAGGAAGTGAAGCGTCACATCGGCTTCATGGAAAAAACGGAAATAGTCAACGCGCTGAAAGCGGCGGGACTGAAATGACCTTCCTCGATAACATCGAGCAGATCATCACGCTATATCCGATGGTCGCCTTCGGTGCGGTCTTCCTGGCTGGGGTGCTCTCCTCAGCCTCTCCCTGCGTGCTGGCCACCATTCCACTAGTCGTAGGCTTCGTAGGAGGGTCTAGCGATGGCGACCGCGGGAAGGCTTTCCGCTATTCGCTGGCTTTCATCCTGGGCCTGTCACTGACCTTCACCGCCTTCGGTGCTGTGGCCGGACTGCTGGGCACCATGTTCGGCACCCTGGGGGGACCGTGGTACTTCCTCGCAGGTGCCATAGCGCTGGTCATGGGTGGCCAGATGATGGGATTGTATGAAATCCGCCTGCCGGTTCGCCGCGATTTCAAACCTAAACGGGGCGGTTTGATAGGTGTGTTCCTGCTGGGGTTGTTCTTCGGGGTCGTCTCCTCACCTTGCGCAACTCCGGTGCTTGTCGTACTCCTCACTCTTGTTGCCGGGAAGGGCCAAGTGCTCTACGGCATCGCCCTCCTGTTCTGCTACGCTATCGGTCACTGTCTCCTCATGCTCTTTGCGGGCACCTTCACCGGGTTTGTCGAGGGGTTCGCCAAGGCACGCGGAGTGGCCAGCTTCTCGCTGTGGGCCAAACACGTTAGTGGAACTGTTGTTGCTCTGGTGGGAGCATGGTTTGTCTGGCAAGGGTTTTAATCACTACTTTTAGCAACAAGGTAACATGGGCAGGTGATTCAGGCGATGCCGAAGTACCTGCCTTATTTTGAAGCCATTGCATACGATTATCTAGATACATCGATAAGGCGGTTTTCATGACACTCAGGATCATCAATTTGGCGCTCTTCCTCTGCTTCGCCGCCACGTCGGCACGGGGCGAATCGCTCTCACTCAAGGAGTCGCTTGCCAGGGCGGTCGCCAACAACCCTCTCATGACGGAAGGGCGGCTCGGAGTGTCGGCCAGTGAAGAGAGCGTTGTGAGCGCGTTTGCGAAGCACTACCCGAGATTGTCGCTCGATGCCAACGTGACCGCACGCGAGGAGCCGCTCCCGTATATCCCTGCACAAAGTGCGAAGATCGGGCCGCATTTCAGCAACAGCTTCGGCTTCTACACCATCTGGACCAGCATCCCGATCTACCAGGGTGGACAGGTTATGAACGGAGTGGGCCTTGCCGAAGTCAGGAAACAGCTCCAGGAACAGGGCCTGTACTTCACCCGTAACGAGATAATCGCCAACACGGTCAACACCTATAACAAGTTCCTCCAGGTCCAGAAGCTGAAGGAGGCGTCGCAGAGTTCGGTCACCGCTCTCGAGGAGCAGGTAAAGAACTCGCGGCGTGCCTTCGAGTTGGGAAGGATTGCACGGGTAGACCTGCTCAAGGTGGAGGTCCAGTTGGCCAACGAGCGGCAACGGCTGTTGTCGCTGGAGGAGTCACTGATCACCCTGGCGTCAACCCTACACTACCTGATGGGAGAACCACCAAAGGAAGGCGTGCTCATCCCCCTCACTGACACGCTGACAGAACCTCCGCTCCAGGCCGATTTTGACAGGGCACTGGAATCGGCCAAGAGACAGCGCCCCGAATATCTCAGCGCTGTGGCCGGCGTCAAGGAAGCAGACTTCAACCGGAAGATCGTTCGAGGCAGATTTCTCCCCACAATAAATGCCGTGGCCGGCTACCTGGACCAGTACGGTTTCAACCCCTGGCACGAAGAGGCCAACTGGTACACCGGGCTCAACCTCTCCCTTCCCCTCTTCGACAAGTCCCTCTTCGCCGATCTTTCGCGGGAGAGAATCCAGACTGAGCGAGCCCAAGCCAGGCTAGCCGCAGTGGAGAACCAGGTCAGGCTCGACATAAGCACCTCGCTGACCTCTCTTCGGGAAAGCAAAAAGCGGATCGGGGCCGCGGAGGCAGTGCTGGCCCAGGCGCGGGAATCCTTTCGTATCGAGCGGGAGAAATACAACGCCGGCGCCGGGGCCATGGTCGATCTGCTCCTGGCCCAATCCGCCGAGGTAAACGCCGTGGCCAATTACTCTCAGTCGCTCTATGACTACAACGCCGCTGTGGTCGCCTATCGCCGGGCGACCGGAAATCTGGAGGAGTATCTGCAATGAAATCAAAAGCAATCGTGGTCCTGGTAGCGCTTGCCGTTATCGCCGGCGGCATCGGCGTCATAAAGAGCAAGCAGAAAAAGATCGCCAGCCTACCCCGTCCCCAGGCTTCCGCCCCCTCAGTGCAGGTGGTCCCGGTGGACCGGGGAACCATGGAGGTGACGGCCCACTACCTCGCCAGCATCGAGCCCTTCACCAAGAGCGATCTGTCGGCCCGGGTCTCGGGGAGCATCCTTTCCATAACCAAGAGGGAAGGAGATCCGGTCCGTCAGGGCGAGTTGCTGGCGACCATCGACGACCGCGAGTTGGTTGACCATGCCGTGGCGGTAAACGCGGAAGTGCAGGCAACCCGTCAGCGTCTCGCCGGGGCTCAAAGCGCCTACGCCACCCAAAAGTCCATTTATGGACGGGACGAAGCGCTGTACAAGGTTGGAGCCATCTCCAAGGAGGCACTGGAACGTTCGCAGGCCGCGCTGGACGGCGCCAAGGCGGTCGTAGATGCCTACGAGGAGAGCCTCAAAGGTCTGGCGATGAATACCAGGGTGGCAAAAACACAGGCCGGCTATGCCCGTATCACCGCCCCTTTCAGCGGCATAGTCTCCAAACGGTGGGTCGAGCCCGGGGACATGGCCGCACCGGGAAAGCCGATCCTGACCGTGGAGAAGACCTCACCATTCAAGGTGCTGGCGCAGGTGCCTCAGGAGGAATTGACCGGCATCCGCCCCGGCAGCAAGGTTGTGCTCACCAACGGCGGGCAGACTGTTGCCGCCAAGGTCAACCGCGTCTATCCGGCCTTGGGCAAGAACATGCTGGCCACCGTGGAGGTGCTGACGCCCTCCTCCCCCTTCGCCCTTCCCTCTTCGGCAACGGTGGGCTTCGACTTGGTAACGAAGAAGGTCGAGGGAGTTATCGTACCCGACCAGGCGGTGGTGAAGAGCAGTCAGCGGCAGGTGGTCTATGTCATCAGTAACGGCGTGGTGAAAATCAAGCCTGTCAAAGTAGCCGGCTCGGCGAATGGCAAGGCTGCAATCGTCTGCGATTTGGCGCCGGGCGAGCAGGTAGCCGTTGCCCAGGAGAACAAGCTCCTGACCCTGATAGAGGGGTGCCGGGTATCCGTAGCCGGAGGCGGAGCAGGTAATCCGGCACCCGCTGCGGGAGCGCCATCATCCCCAGCTTCGGTAAAGTCAGCCATAGCTGCCACCGGAGGCAGGCCATGAGATTCATGGAAAGCTACATCCGCCGGCCCCACCTCGTCCTCTCGCTGGTGCTACTCCTCTCGCTACTAGGGGTCTTGGGCTATCTGAAGATGCCCTTCAACCTGTTTCCAGATGTGGACCGACCCCAGATCAGTGTGGTGACGGTGATGCCAGGCGCTGCCGCAGGCGACGTGGAGAGCGACATCACCCGCCTGATCGAGAAGGAGGTTTCTACCATAGACCTGGTGCGCAAGGTCACCTCTACCTCCAAGGACGAAGCCTCGGTAGTAACCGCCGAGTTCGAGTACGAAAAGAGTCTCGACGCAGCAGCTACCGACGTTGCCAACGCTCTTAGCAAGATCGCGGCCCGGCTTCCCCAAGGGGTGCGCCCGCCCCAAATATTCAAGATCAGCCAGGCTACCCAGCCTGTGATGACTCTGGCGCTCTCCCCTAAGCTCGATGCGCCGGTCGATCTGCGCAAGCTGCGGGAGTTGGCGGACAACCAGGTCAAAGAAGAACTCCTTCGGGGCGGCGAGATCGCTAACGCAGAAATATTCGGCGGGTACCAGCCCGAAATTCAGGTAACAGTGGACCAGGACAGGCTGACCCGTTTTGGTGTCGGCCTACCGGACATCATGGGGGCGGTATCCGCCCAGAACCAGAACATCCCACAGGGGATGGTGATCAACCGTGAGGGGCAGTACCTTTTCAAAACCGAAGGTTCGGCGAAAAAGGCCCAGGAACTGGCGGCGCTGGTCATTGCCCGGCGGGATACCGGTACTGTCCATCTGCGGGATGTGGCGACTGTAGCGCCGGGGGTGCAGGAGCCGCAATCGGCCTACCGCGGCAACGGCAAGGAGGCCATCGGCATCAACATCCTGCGCAATCAGAACGGTCACGCACTGGACACTATCCAGGCCGTCGATGTGATACTCCCCAAACTCAAGGCCCGCTTTCCTTTCGTTAATTTCGAGATCAGCTATACCCAGAAGGACCTGATCGAACGGAGCGTGGACAACATGCTGGAGGCGCTGCGGGACGCAGTCATCATCACGGTGATCGTGCTGTTCCTCTTCCTGGCCAATCTGCGCACCATGCTTCTCTGCGCCATCGCCATTCCCTTCACCTACCTGATCACCTTCGCCTTCATGTGGCTCTTCGGGTTCGAGTTTCACATGGTGACGCTTACCGGCGTTATTGTGGCGGTTGGGATGCTTTTGGATGACGCCATCGTGGTGATCGAGAACATCGAGCGTCACTACCACGAGTCGAAGCGCGATCTCACAGAGCTCGTTGCGGGCGGGGTCGAGGAGGTCATGCTGGCGATCTTCTCCGGCACCTACGCCACCATCGTGGTCATCATCCCGATCGTCTTTATCGGCGGCTACGTCCAGACCGTGTTGCGTCCCATGGCTCTCGCCCTGACCATCGCCCTGGCGGCATCCTACATCGTCTCGGTCACCATCATACCGATCCTGGCGCCGTTCATACTCAAGAAAACCGCAGGAGAAAACCGTTTCGAGGCGGGTATCAAGAGGCTGAGCGACCTGTTCGTGAACGGCATCCGGGATCTGTTCGTCGGCCTGCTGGCAACGGCGCTCAAACACCGCTTCTGGTTTGTCGCTGCCGCCTTCGTGGTGCTGGTTCTGACCATGAAGTTCGCCAAGCCTCTGGTGGGCCAGACCGTCCAGCCTCCCATGGATACCGGCATCATCAAGATCAATTTCGAGGCCGACGCCAACTCCTCCCTGGCCCAATCGAATGCCATCCTCAGACGCATGGAGGAAGCGATCGGGAAACAGGAAGGTCTGGTCGCGGTCAGCTCGGTGCTCGGCTCCGAACCGGCTGTGGTCTCCTTCGGCAGCGGCAAGAATCCCCAGCAGGGAAATATCACCATCAACCTGGTGGACCGCTTCCACCGCAAGCAGTCTATCTGGCAGGTCGAGAACAACCTCCGCAAGGAGTTCGCCGCTATACCCGGGCTCAAATCGGCGGACATTTTCGAGTTCGGCGCAACCGCCATGTCGAGCATCCGGGCCGCCGTGGATGTCATGGTTACCGGCCCGGACCCCAAGGTGCTCGGCCAGATCGGGCAGGAGGTGAAACAGCGCCTGGAGAAGGCGGGCGGTCTGGAATCGGTGTCGCTCTCCTGGGGGCTGGACAAGAAGGAGGTGCTGTTTCGCGCCGATCGGGAGCGCTGCGCGACTTTCGGGATATCCCCTCGTGATGTAGCGGCTCAGGCCCAAGCCGCCCTGCAGGGAGGCGTAGCCTCCACCTTCAGAGTTGCCAACGAGGACGGATTCCCTGTCCGGATCAGGCTGGCCGAGCCGTACCGCGACAGGGCAGACAAACTTGCCGCCATCAAGGTCAACACACCTATGGGAGCGATACCCCTCGCCTCCCTGGGTACCATGACGGACAGCTACGTGCCCGCCCTGCTCACTCGCCAGGATATGCAGAACAGCATCGACGTCTACGGCTACAAGTCGCGGGCTGCCCTCTCCCATGTTATGGAGAATATCCAGGGGGAATTGGAAGGGATTCAGCTGCCTCCCGGTTACAAGATCTCCCAGGAGGGGGACGCCAAGCAGGGGAAGAGCAATTTCGAGGCGCTCACCATGGCGCTAGGGATCGGCATGGTGCTGCTCTACTTCTCCTTGATTCCCGCATTCAGGTCATTCATCCATCCACTGACCATCATGACCGCCATTCCGCTGGCCCTGATCGGCGCAGTCTGGTCGCTCCTTCTGGCCGGCCGCCAGCAGTCAACCTCCGCCTTCATGGGTGTGATCCTGCTGGCCGGGATCGTGGTGAAGAACTCGATCCTGCTGATCGACTTCATCGAGGTGGCCAAGGAGCGGGGAGCAACGACGATCCAGGCGCTGACTGACAGCGTCCGTGTCCGAACCAGGCCCATTGTCATGACCGCCTTCGGCACGGCTGTCGGAATGCTGCCCATCGCCCTTGAGAGGGCAATCGGCCTCGAGCGGCTGTCGCCGCTGGCAGTGGTCGCCATAGGGGGATTGATGCTCTCCACCTTCCTGACGCTCCTTTACGTACCGATCTTCTACACGATCTTTGAAGACGTGACCGAAATGGTGGGCAAACTCTTCAGACAGCCTGCGAGTACCGGTGATGAGGAGGAAGAGACCGGAAAAATCATTCAACCCTCCGCCACCCCTTGACATTCAAAATATTGCATGTATATATTGTGCATATGCACATTACAAAAAGGGAGGTAGGCAAATGAAAGTATGTTTTCCGGTTCTGGAAAATCGCGGGTTGGAGAGCCAGGTGTACGGACATTTCGGATCGGCACCGGGGTTCGTCATGGTGGACACTGAAACCCACGAGGTGACGGCGATCAACAACAGCGACCGGATCCATCAGCACGGGGCCTGCAATCCGATAGCGGGGCTGGGCGGTCATCGGGTTGATGCCATCGTTGTCGGCGGAATTGGCGGCGGGGCTCTTTACAAACTGAACGCTTCCGGAATTCGGGTATTCCAGGCACAGCAAGGAACCATCGCCCAGAACATCGAGCTCTTCCGGGCCAACGCTCTGCCGGAGTACATGCCGGGCCATACCTGCGGCGGCCACGGCCACGATCATGGATGCTCCCACTAGCCATGCCGCGTCCCCGTAAACCACGCATTTGCATCTGCCCTCATCGAGCGGGATATTCATCCGTTTTCAAACCCGC